>NZ_JACRGA010000019.1:35000-82500 GCF_016217785.1 Methanobacterium sp. | reverse complement strand
GAACTCCATCAAAGGTGCCTACAAGGCATTACAGTTTGAAATGGTACGGCAGAAAAACCTCATAAAAAGGGGCATTGAGATTAAACAGGAAACCCGTGCCTTTATGGAGTCACAGATGATCACCGTGCCCATGCGTCTTAAGGAAGAGGCAGAGGACTACCGTTACATACCCGACCCAGACCTGCCACCAATGATTGCCGAGGAAGAAAGGGTGGAGGCCATCCGGGAAGAAATGCCAGAACCAGCCCATATAAAAACCGAACGGTTTGTAGCTGAGTATGGTATCAAAAAGGACCATGCCCAGGTCATAACCTCGGAACTGGAACTGGCCGATGCCTTTGAGGAGGTAGCTAAAGAAGTAGATCCCCAGTTCGCAGCACTGTGGATGAGGGATGAACTCAAGCGAGTTCTCTACTACAACAAACTCAACTACCGGGAAAGTGAAATAACCACTGCCCAGCTGGTGGAGTTACTGCGGATGTTGCAGGATAAGAAGATCACCACCAAGGCTGGTCAGAGGATCATTGAACAACTACCAAACAACCCTAAAATGCCCGGAGTCATTGCCGCGGAAATGGGACTGGTGGGAGTGGTGGAAGATGACACCGTACTCTTGGCAGTGAAACAGGCCATAGAAGAGAACCCTGAAGCTGTTTCTGACTACTTTGAAGGTAAGTCCAAGGCCCTGAACTTCCTGGTGGGTCAGATAATGCGCCTAACCCGGGGAAAGGCTGACCCTGGAAAGACCAACCAGATGGTTGTAGAAGAACTTAAATTACGGGAATAAAACCAGCAAACTGATAAATATAGTGTTTTAGTTTGGAAAATTATCCAATTTCAGTAAATTATTTTAGTAATTCAACTTTGAGGTTTAGACCGATTAAATGGCCAAGCGAATCCTGGACATGTTAAGATGGCACCCGGAGATGAACATAGAAAATTGTAGGGTTACCTATTTACATCGGGGGAGTGCGGGTAACCTTAAAACCATCCCAGCCACAGACATTCAAACTTTAGAAGGAGGATTTATGATCATGGTTGACGGAGCTATGGTTCCCTATCATCGTATAGTTAAAATAGAATGTGATAACAGACTAATCTGGAAGAAAAGTCCTAAAAAGGGAGGTTCAGATGACCACATCCACTTTGGTTAAAGATTACATGACCCGGGAGGTTATAACTGTCACCCCGGAAACACCCAACGCTGAGGTTATTCAGCTCATGAAACAGACCGGGCACGATGGATTTCCGGTTAAAACCAATGGTGAAGTTATTGGAATGGTAACTGCCTTTGACCTCCTCCTGAAACCATGGGTACATGAGGTTAAGGATATTATGTCCACAGATGTGGTGGTGGCAGACCAGTCCATGTCCCTCAATGACGCAGCCCGGGTCCTGTTCCGTATGGGAATCTCCCGAATGCCAGTTATCAGTGAAGATGGGGCCCTGGTGGGCATCATAACCAATACTGATATTGTACGCTCCCATATAGAGCGTTCCACCCCTATGAAGGTGAACTACTTTAAACAGACATTGGAAGAGCTTTACAACATAAAAACCAAACTGGTTCATGAAAAGGTGCCCATTGACCGTTTAAGGCCCACTCAAAACCGGGTCTACGCTGATGAACTCCAGGGGCGTACTTATGAACTTAGAAGGGGACTGGCAGAGCCAACCATTGTGGTTAAAACAGGTAACCGTTTCGTCCTGGTGGACGGTCATCATCGAACTGTGGCTTCCCGTAAACTGGGATACAAGGAAATAGATTCCTACGTTATAAAACTTGATCAGGATATAAAGATGGGAATGGAGAAAACCGCAGATAAAGAAGGTATTTTCTCCTTAGATGATATAGAGATCATTGATGATGCCCAGCACCCCCTCATAGCCATAACCGGCCCATTGAGGAAGGATGATAAGGAGATTAAAAAATGAATGATAAAATCATCAGAGAAGTCTACCAGGTCCTGGAAGATAGAAGGGACCATCC
The DNA here is from genome assembly GCF_016217785.1 of Methanobacterium sp. Taxonomy (NCBI): domain Archaea; kingdom Methanobacteriati; phylum Methanobacteriota; class Methanobacteria; order Methanobacteriales; family Methanobacteriaceae; genus Methanobacterium; species Methanobacterium sp. Next base: position 80,510 of record NZ_JACRGA010000019.1, on the reverse strand, counting down.
CATTAACTCTTACACTTCCCGTATCATGCAGGATGATGATAAAAAAGCAGAAGATAAGATCCTGGAAAAGATAGGTGAAGAGACCGCCGAGGTTATCATCGCCTCTAAAAATAATGAAAACCTGGTCTATGAATCTGCAGACCTTATATTTCACACTCTCCTGCTCCTGGTTTATAAAGGAGTGGACCTGGATGATGTGTATCAGGAATTTGAGAGAAGAAGGGGCTAAAGGGGGGTTATGTTCTTATTTTAATATTTTATAAGTAGTTTCATTTGGGGATATGAATGGGTAAATTCCGTTAATGGGGCATCTATGGATGGTACAACTTCCCCCACCTATTATATTATTAGTTGTACATACAAATCATTACATGAATGTGTAGGTGATGTTAATGGAAAAAACAAATATAGGTAAGAACATCTTTGTATATCCAATGCCTGTGACCCTTCTGGGCACTAAACATGGGGAAACAGCTAATTTCATGGCATTGGGGTGGTTAAGCAGGGTTAATGGAAATCCGCCTCTTCTTGTTGCAAGTGTAAATAAAGCCCATCTCACTAATCAGCTTTTAAAGGAAAACAAGACATTCAGCATTAACTATCCTACAGAAGACATGATTGGGAAAGTTGATTATTGTGGGCTGGTATCTGGACGAAAAGAAGATAAATCCCAGCTTTTCACAATTGAATACGGTGAAATGGAAGACGTACCACTAATAAAAGAGTGCCCACTCTCTCTTGAATGCAAACTGGTTGATGTTTATGAAATGCCAACCCATAATCTATTTATAGGAGAAATAATCGCTTCTTATGCTGATGAAAAGATTCTAACCCGTGGAAAACCCGACATGAGCAAACTAAAACCATTACTTCTAACCATGCCTGACAATAACTACTGGACTGTGAAAGAAAAGGTGGGGAAAGCCTGGGATATTGGGCGAGGGTTAAGAAAATAAGATCAGGTTAATAAATTTTTTTTTAATAGTCAATTAGTAATTTTTAATTAGTAATTTAACCGTTAATTTCTAATTCTGGTTAGTTTAAGTTGAGGGATATATCATGTTGTACCGTGAAATGGGCAAAACTGGTGAAAAAGTTTCCATACTGGGTTTTGGATGTATGAGACTGCCAATTAAGGGTAGTTATGATCAAATTGACTTTGAAAAATCATCAAAGTTACTGGATCATGCCCTGGACAGGGGGATAAACTACCTGGATACAGCCTATCCTTACCATGGGCTGGGCACAGCCCAGGGAGGGGCCAGTGAAGTCTTCCTGGGTGAATACCTTGATGAAAGCAGTAGGCATGATGAAGTTTTCCTGGCCACCAAACTACCCACATGGCTCCTGGAAGAAGCCGGAGACATGGGCCGATTCTTAGATGAACAGCTCCAGCGCTTGAAGACGGATTGCATAGATTTTTATCTCTTGCACTCCCTGAAGGAGAAACAATGGTTCCAACTGGAAGATCTGGGTGTTCTGGAATTTTTAGACGAAGCAGTTTCTGATGGACGTATAAAGTACACTGGTTTCTCCACTCATGATGAAACCAGCTTCGTGAAGGAAGTGGTGGACTCCTATCAGTGGGATATGTGCCAGATACAGTACAACTATCTGGATGAGAATATCCAGGCTGGTTCAGAGGGCCTGCAATATGCCGCCGGGAAAGGGTTAGGGGTGGTTATTATGGAACCCCTTAAAGGCGGTGTTCTAGCTGATTACGTGCCACAGGAGGTGCAGGCTATATGGGATGATGCTCCCTTAAGGAGAACACCTGCTGAATGGGCGTTACGTTATTTGTGGGATATTCCGGAGATAAATGTGGTTTTAAGTGGTATGAACACCAGGGGGCAGTTGAAGGAGAACCTGGAAACTGCAGCTGATGGGTTACCTCATTCCCTCACATCAGAGGAACTGAAGATAATGGAAGAGGTTAAACAGGTTTATCAGGGTGAAATCAGTGTGGAATGCAGTAGGTGTGGTTATTGCATGCCCTGCCCCAGTGGGATAAACATACCCCAGTGTTTCAGTTATTTGAACCAGGCAGAAATGCTGGAAGACTATTCTGAGGTGAAAAATCAGTACTATTTCATGCTAAAGGACACACAAAGAGCAGGTAACTGTCTGGAATGTGGATTGTGTGAAGAATTATGCTCCCAGCATATTAATATACGGGAAGAACTACGTAAAGTTGAAAAGAAAATGGGAAGTTAAATTCCGGTTAAACCTTACTTTAACCAAATGTGCTCTTTATCTTATTAAATATTTTTTTCCAGTTCAGTTGCTGCTTTATCAATGGCTTTAGTCAGTTTAATTCCTTCTTCATGACCCAAAATTTCAGAGTAACGTTTGTTCAAACCTTCCCAACATTTATCAATCTCTGTCTGGAGATCAATTCCCTTGCTGGTGGGATAAAGATAGGATAATTTACCCTCTAATTTTCTTTCAACCAGCCCACTCCCTTCCAGTTTGTCAATAAAACGGGTGGTGGTGGATGGTTTGATATTCATTATTTCTGAAAGCTCTTTCTGGGAAAGGCCGGCCTGGCGATTGATATTCATAAGAGTCAGAGCGTGTGATGGTGAAAGACCAGTTTTTATAAATTCTTCCTCTGCCATTTTGTTAAGAATGCGGTTAAGTTTATTACTGGTGAAGTAAAGGCAACTGCACATAATAGGGCACTGTTTTTTTTCATTCATTTCTTTCATGATCAGGACACACCTCTAAGTACCGTATGTTCATCTTTTTTTATTAAGATTTTTAGGTAAACTTTATATATTATTGCTTGTACATACAACTAATAGTTTTGGGTAAATAGAAGTTAGATTAAGTAAATAATAATAAGTAGAGAATTTTTATGGAAAAATCCATGGGACAATTACTAATGGAGGGTAAGAAAATGAACGTGTTGATAATATACGCACACCCTGAACGTGAATCCCTGAACGGGACCTTGAAAGAACTGGCATTAGACACCTTAACTGATGAAGGACACCTGGTGCAAGTATCCGATCTTTACGCCATGAACTGGAAGGCAGTCCTGGATGAAGAGGACTTCCCCGAGAGGATGAACACGGAACTCTTCAACCCCATAATGGAACAGCTCAATGCAGTAAAAGAAGGTGCCATACCCCTGGACATTAAGGAAGAAATGGACAAAGTTCTCTGGGCGGATGTAATCATATTCCAGTTTCCCATCTGGTGGAGTAACTTCCCTGCCATCCTGAAGGGATGGGTGGACCGGGTTTTCTACAATGGATTCGCATTCAACCTGGCAGAGATGAAATTATACGGCAATGGACCATTAAAAGGCAAGAAAGCAATGTTATCTTTCACCACCGGAGCACCCCGCGAACTCTACACTGATGAAGGACCACACGGTGAGATTGAAGTCCTGATAAACTACTTCAACCATGTCTTGTTTGAATTCGTGGGTATGGAAGCCCTCCCCTACTTCGCAATTTTCGGACCAGGAGACATGTCCGAGGTAGAACGTGAGGCAGAACTGGATAGGTTCCAGGAGCTTATTAAGAATATTTAATAAGGGATTAGAAGTTATCATGGGTTAAAATTTTAATTAATGGATAATTGATCTTAATATGGATTAAAAAAAGGATCAGGGGATTTTGTAGATGGAATTTAAGGATTTAATCGAAAAGCGATACAGTGTACGTGGTTACCAGTTGAAGGAAGTGGAAGAAGAAAAACTGGAAAAAGTACTGGATGCAGCACGCCAGGCACCCACTGCAGTGAATAAACAGCCATTCCGCTTCATTGTAGTTGAAACTAAAGGCAGAGAAGATGAGTTGAAACGTATTTACCCTGTGGACTGGTTTACTGAGGCGCCTCTGGTTATATGTGCCTGTGCTGTTAAATCAGAGTCATGGACACGTCGGGATGGTCGTAATTACGTGGAGGTGGATACAGCCATTGCCATGGACCATCTTATACTGGCCGCCACAGAACTGGGCCTGGGAACCTGCTGGATAGCAGCTTTTGATGTTGATGCAGCCAGGGAAGTTCTTAAAGTACCTGATGATGTGGAACCACTTTTATTCACTCCTCTGGGCTATCCTGCTGCCCAACCAAGGGGAATGGGCAGAAAAGAACTGGTTGAACTGGTGCGTTATGGGCACTGGTGAATAAAAACTCGAATTAATTTAAAAAATGGAATACTGGTTAAAATTAGAATTAAAATTAGAATTAAGGTTTGATTAAAAAGGTTTGATTAAAAAAAATTAGGGAGACTATAACCATGAAAAAATCCATAGGAGCTAAAACTGTAACTTACCCCACCCCTGTATTTGTGGTGGGTACCTATGATTCGGAAGGAAAACCCAACGTTATGACTGCAGCATGGGGTGGGATCTGCTGTTCTGTCCCTCCTTGTATAGCCATCTCTTTAAGAGAATCAACCCACACTTATCAAAGCATTTTGGACAGTAAAGCCTTCACTATCAGTATCCCTTCAGAAGATCACGTAAAAGAAGCTGATTACTTTGGAATAGCATCTGGAAAGGATGTGGATAAATTCCAGGCCACTGGACTCACCCCGGTAAAGAGTGAAGTGGTGAATGCACCTTACGTGGGGGAGTTTCCCTTCGTTCTGGAATGTGAATTACTGCAATCTGTGAAAATTGGACTGCACACCCAGTTTATAGGGGAAATAAAAGATGTAAAAGTGGATGAACCATTAATTGAGGATGGATCATTAATTGAAAAAATCAAACCACTCATTTACAGCCCAGATAATCTATCCTATTATGGTGTTGGTAAAAGGGTGGGGAAGGCCTTTTCTGTGGGAAGACAGATCAAGTGAACCTATAAACCATTTTAAATAGAATAATCTTTCTCGATAAGGTATCTTCTCAATAGATACCTTTCCCTATTAGATAATAAATTAGGCCTATTAGATAAAAATTAACCATATTGGGTAATAAATTAACCCAATTAGATAAGATTAAATATATTTTTTTTATTTACTTACTTAATACCCTGCACTTCCCTCATAAAACGTTCTTTAATTTCCTCAGGTTCTAATGGAATTACTGGGACGTTTGCATTTCCGGCCTGTACTTTCAGATGGACAAAAACAGGTCCTTCCAGTTCTAAAACCGGGGAAAAATCAATTTTGTCTTCAGATTCTTTGTAAAGGATGGTGTTTTTAAATCCTACCCCTTCTGCCACCTTTTTAAGGTCGGTGGTGGCTGAGTAGGTGCACTGATTTCCAGTGCTGCCGTAACATTCATTGTCCAGTACTACCAGTACCAGATTCGGGGGTGACTGGTTGAAGATGGTAACCAGGCTGCCCAAATTCATCAGTAGGGATCCATCACCATCAAAAACAATCACTTTCCTCTCCTGGGCCATGGCCGTTCCCAAGCCGATGGAGGAGGCCATTCCCATTGATCCCATCATGTAAAAATGTTTCGGGGAATCTTTCACATGGTAAAGTTCCCTGGAGGGGAATCCGATATTGCAGATAACCAGTTCCTCATCCAGCTGACTGGTAATCTGTTCCAGGGCCTTTATTCTTTCCATTTTTTTAATCTCCTCATTCAATTTCAAATTATATTCAATTATATTCATTATCGCTCCTACCAGAAACCGATCTCCAGCAGTATTCCCAGTGGTGATCCAGCTAGTTCTGCCAGTAGCCAGGACTCGGGTATGAGTTTAAGGGCATCTGCAGGTGTTTTGGGATTTATGTAGGCGATTTCCAGGGTATCCAGTATTCCGGTGGTTGCTTCTCCCATGGGGACTTGAGCACCCATGAACTCTCCCTCAGTACCACGATGACTTATGATCATGAGTATGGGAAACTGGTAAAGTTTAAAAAGTGAGGCCAGGACATTCACTGAGTTTCCCAGTCCGGAGTTCTGCATTAGGATGGCTGGTTTCTTACCACCCATATAAGCTCCGGCTGCTATACCGAATCCTTCTTCTTCCCGTGTAACTGGAATGTGGATAATCTCTGGGTCACAGTCCACCATTTCCATGAGTTTACCCAGATTCACACAGGGCACACTGACCACAAAATCGATTCCGGCTTTTTTCAGCCCATCAAAAACTGCCTGGCTGCTGTCCATGAAATATTTCCCTCGATACCATTTCTTATTCCTTACTCTTTTTCATCAATTTATTCCTTACTATTTTTCATCAATAAGGAATACTTATTATCCCAGTATATCTGCCACATCCACATCCAGATTTGCGGCTATTTCTCGTAATTGATTCAGAAGAGTTTCATCCAGGGGTATTCCTTCTTCCTGGTGGCGTTTCACATTCATGACTTCGAAATCTCCGGGTATCATCACGTTGGGTGTGGTTTTAATCTCAGCCACGAATTCATCAACATCTTTCTTGAAATCATCCATATCCACAAACTTAGATGGGTCTATGGCTGTAATAAGGTCTCCTTTGGTGCAGGCAACTTCTGGATTAGCTGTTCCAGTAACTGATTTACCATAGGATGCATTTACCAGGGGTCCAGCCATTATTTCAATCATGAATGACAGGGCGTATCCTTTATGGGCTCCGAATGGTAGTATGGATCCCTTAAGTGCTTCTGCAGGATCCGTGGTTGGGACTCCATCAGCGTCCAGGGCCACATTGGGGGGTATGGTTTCTCCCCTACGTTTGGCTTCCAGGAGTTTTCCCCGGGCTGATGCTGAGGTTGCCATGTCCACTGAGACGTAGTGACTACCTGAGGGCATGCCTATGGCCAGGGGGTTGGTTCCCAGTATGGGTTCTTTACCTCCAATGGGGGCCACAGCGGGTTCAGTGTTGGCAATTACGATACCTATTAAATCCTCCATCAAGGCCATGTCCGAGTAATAACCTGCCACTCCAAAGTGGTTGGAGTTGTGAATACCCACCATACCTATCCCTGCATCTTTAGCTTTCTGGATGGCCATTTCCATACTCTTGTAGGTTACAACATGTCCAAATCCATGATTACCATTTACCAGGGCAGTGGCTGCGCTTTCCTTCTCCACAGTTATTTCGGTTTGGGGTTTGATGGTGCCAACTTCCAGTCCTTTAATGTACTGGGGGAACCTGCCAATCCCGTGGGATGTGAAACCCTTGAGGTCCGCGTCCAGGGTTACTTCAGCAATTATGGATGCCTCTTCTGATGGCACATCCAAATGAGTTAGAATATCAATAATCAAGGATAATTCCTGTTCTGGAGTAATTTTCATATGATATCACCTTCCTAAAGTTAGTTCAAATAATCTAATTTAATCTTGTAAACATAAAATTCGCAATAAAAGTATTTAATCACTATTTAGCAATTTAAAGCTTTATCCATCCTCCCTGGAAGGTTTTAACTTCAACTTTCTCCTCAGGGTCTTCAGCAACTGTTCCAATGATCTGCACCGGGTGATGTTTTCCTATGATCTCCAGGGCCTGTGATGCATTTTCAGATGGTAAAATGACTGTAAATCCAATACCCATATTGAAAACCCGGTACATCTCCTCAACTTCCACTCCCTGGGATGCTATGAACTTGAATAATGGTTGGGGTGATGGGAGGTCATCAATACGGTAACTTACTCCTTTTTTAAGTCTTTTGAGGTTGGTGAATCCTCCTCCAGTTATATGGGCCAGACCATGGACTTCTACATTTTCCAGGAGGTCCATAATTGCAGTTACATAGATACAGGTTGGTTCCAGTAGTGCTTCCCCCACAGTGATGTTTACATCAGTGGGGAGGGGGTCATCCACCTTTAGACCTGCTTCTTCAAAGAACACACGACGTGCCAGGCTCAGTCCGTTACTGTGAATTCCGCTGCTTCGGATACCCAGAATAACATCGCCGTCCTGTATTTTTGCACCGGCAACAACTCCATCCAGGTCCACCAGTCCAATGCCAGTGGCAGCCAAGTCAAAGTTCCGCACTATCTCGGGCAATGATGCGGTTTCTCCTCCAATCATGGCCACGTTGGCCTGACGGCATCCTTCAGCAAGCCCGTCTGCGATTTGACCTGCAGCTTCTGGGTCTGGTTTTTCAACTGCCAGGTAGTCTACCATGGCCAGGGGACGGGCTCCCACACAGATAAGGTCGTTAACTACCATGGCCACACAGTCAATACCTACAGTATCGTATTTTTCCATGAGTTCCGCCACCAGGATCTTGCTTCCCACTCCATCGGTGCTCATGGCCAGACCTTGGTTACCCAGGCGGACCAGGGCGGCGAAGTGACCGCTTTCGGTTATAATATCCTGATATTGAAGTGTTTCTTTTAGTTTTTTAGTGAGGGCAGAGACTGTGACCTCTTCCAGGTCAATGTCTACCCCTGATTCTGAATAAGTTACCAATTTGATCACCAAGATGATTTAAAATAAAATATAAATTCGTGAGTATTGTATAACGTTATTTGATTAAACATTAATAAAACTTTTTAGATTCTCTCGAGCAAAAATTAACCACAAATTGTTGTCATATACCCTTCTTATGACCTTTTAAATGATAAAAACTGTATAATGGATAATTTGGCCAATGATGGGAGATTAATTTTCCGATGCTGGTTCTCTGAGCGTACATTTTCTTTGGATTTTTTAGCGGGACAATTTAAAAGGAAGGTCACCACTTCTATCAGGGCATTAACCCCTATTTGTCGAACATGGTAATCATCATCGTCCAGATATGTTTTTAATCGGTGTAAATGTCCTTCTTCCATGAAAGTGTGAGCATAAATATTTGCTAATCTTTCCAAAGAATCAGCAGGTTTCCACTGGAAATTGGATATATCTGAATAGGGAATAATTCCTTCCTCTAAGACGTTTCCTATAGAAAACTCTTCCATACCTGTCAGTTCAGGGAATAGTTCTTCTAATTGGTTTGAAAAAAGTATTCTGTCCAAAAGGACATTTAATTGTCGGTAACGTCGTATAAAAGCAACAATATATTTGTTTTTTGAATTAAAAAATGAATTTTGCCCTTCAATATTATGGGATGAAAATGGTGATTGGGAGTGTATGGCATTGGTTAGGCCATATTTCTCCAGATCAACAGAAACCTCATCAAAAACTTCTGAAATTATATCTGCCAACACTAAATTATGAACTATGCCAGATATGCAGTCTAATGATTCCTGTGCCGCTGCGCTGACATTCAATTGCGGATCATCACGCATATCCTTCAAATCTTTAATAATAAGTTCACGTAGTGATTCTTCAGTAATTAATGGGTACAATTTACCTAAGCTGAAAGCTCTAACATCCTTTTGGGAATGCGATAAGAGGAGTAAAATAATCTCTAACCCCATCTTTAACTGGCGTTTGTTGGTGTGGGCAATGGCTATTTCTAAATTATTTTCCAAGTCACGGTGTGTTTTTGGCCCGTTTTTTAATAAATTTTCCTGATATATTTGCCATTCTGTACCAAGTGGATGTTCAAAACCCTTTTTTAGGGAATTTTGTTCATAAATCACCTCGGCCCCATATCACCTCACCCCCTGATAGAGATCAGGCATTTTTTAACTCAGCTTATAGCAGTTTATAACATCTAATTTCACCCTATTACAGCTAATTATATGGGTGATTATGATAATTAAACATTACGGTAATATTGTGGGGGTGGTTATACTCATTCCAATTTCAATTTAGGTTTTAAGTAAACATGGAAAATGAAAAATAAATGGGGGAATTGTTTTATTTACTTTTAAGTTACGAATAATGATTTTAAAAATAGTGGTTATTTAAAAATAAGTATTTAGAATTTTTTGAAAATATATTTAGAAATCAAATAAATTATAAAATAAAAGAGGGTGTGGGGATGATTATTGAATCCGCACAGTTTCGAGGTTCATAGGAGTTTTTGTCTCTATTTTATAACTCCGGTAGATGCTGCTGGCCAGATCCAGGGTTTTGTAGTTATCCCCGTGGCAGATTAAGATCTTCTCTGGTTTGGGACTTATGCGGCGCACGTAGTCCATGAGCTGCCTGCGGTCAGAGTGTCCACTGAACCCTTCAATGGTTTTAATACCCATCTTGACATGGTAAACATTGGTTTTACCTTCTTCTTTGAGGGGTATTTCTTTCCAACCTTTCTGCAGTCTGCGTCCCAGTGAACCTTCTGCCTGGTATCCTACAAAAACCAGTGAGCTTCGTTCGTCTTCACATAACCATTTGAAGTATTCCACGGAGTTTCCACCGGTTAACATACCTGAAGTGGAGAGTATGATGGATGGTTCGCCTTCTACAATATCTTTACGTTCCTCTATTCCGTTAACTTTGTGGAAAACATCGGAAATGAATGGGTTGCGGCCCATGTGGAATATTTGGTCCCGGAGATCTTTGCTGAGGTACTCTGGTCGGGCGGTGTGGATGGCAGTGGCCTCCCAGATCATACCATCAATGTAGATTGGTACTTCATCAATGATGCCGTGGCGTATGTACTCATCCAGGACAATCATTAATTCCTGTGCCCTTCCCACAGCGAAAACAGGGATCAGTATTTTACCCTTTCTTTCCAGGGTATGGTAAATGGTTTTTATGAGTTCCTTCTCGGCATCGTTCCGGGTGGGCTGCACATCTTCATGTCCACCGTAGGTGCTTTCCATTACCAATGATTCTATTCGTGGGAACTTGGATACTGCCGGTTCCAGGAGTCTGCTGCGTTCATACTTGAAATCTCCGGTGTAGACGAAGTTGTGCTGGCCGTCTCCAATGTGCATGTGGGTGATGGCCGAGCCCAGAATGTGACCGGCATTGTGCAATGTAAGACGGATGTCAGGGGCTATATCAGTAACTTCCCCGTAATCCAAGGTTATGGTGTGTTTAATACTCTGTTTAACGTGTTTCACGTTAAATGGCAGAGGACTATCTTCTCTGTGGGCGATGTCAATATGATCCAGCTGTAGGAGGGTCATTAAGTCCCTGGTGGGTGTGGTACAGTACACCGGACCCTCGTAGCCATAATGGTAAAGGTAGGGTAGGAATCCTGAGTGATCCAAGTGGGCGTGTGATATGATCACTGCATCCAGATCATCCAGGACGAATTCCGGAACATTCAGGTAGGGGTATGAGCTTTTATCATCTGTTCCTGCAACGTTAACTCCACAATCCAGGAGTATTTTACTGTTTGAGGTTTGCATGAATAATGATGAACGTCCCACTTCACGAAAACCTCCCAGAGCTGTTAAACGAACCCATTCATTATCCGTGGACAATGGACGGTGTATACGATTTCCCAACTCTTGAAGGATCTTCTTACGTTCTTTACTGTTCTTTCTAAGTGTCCGCCTGATCCTTTGAATTATTTCCGAAGAAATAGGTGGTGTACGTAATATTTTAGGGGCCCATCCAATTTGTTTAACAATTTCTCTGGACGTAGCTCCGTATTTCCCGATTACAAGTCCCGGTTTCCTGGCTTCGATTATGACCTCACAGGTAACATCGTCGAAGGAGATATTGGTGATCTTGGCCTCGTCAGGGACTATGCTGTGGATGCGGTTGATGGACTCCTCTGGCTCGGTGAGCACTGATTTGTGAGAACGAATGATGATCCGTTTTCGAATGTCCTTGGCCAGGTCCCGAATAAGATCACCATTTTCGGTGATTATTTCCGGATTTTTGGTGTAAATCACCACTTCCGGACCTTCAAATTCCACTTTTGCCACTTGAACTCGGCTGGGTAATCTTTGTACTATTGTATTTTTAATTTCTTGAATCTCTGAACCCATAAAATCACTTCTAGAAAAATAGAAAATAGTTTGAGCCCAAATAGGGGCTCTTTTTAAAGTTATATTGTTTTTAAAGTTATGCTATTAATAAAAAATTAGTTAAGTTCCTTTATTTTTTGGTTAACCTCTTCCTCGGATAATTTCTTAAATCCTTCTTCCTCGGTAATGGTAGCCACCAGGATTGAATTGCCTGAAAAAGCATCCCTCTCCATTGCGGATTTAATGGCCCGGATGGCCACGTCTACACCTTCTTCCACATAGAGATCTTTACTGTAACGATCTTCCAGGACACCGTAGGCTACTGGTGAACCAGACCCAGTGGATATCATGAGATCCTTAATAACTCCTCCAGTGGGATCCAGGGAATAAAGAGCAGGGCCTTTATCATCCACTCCTCCCAGAAGTGTCTGGACGTAGAATGGATAACCTCTTGATGAGTGTAAGATGTTAGAGGTGAGGGTGGCTGCGGCTTCTACGTTGATTCGTTTACCATTTCGGAGTCTGAAAAGTGCCACTTCTGCTCTGATGTACTTCATCAGGCTCTGGGCATCGGAAACTGCACCTGCAATAGTGGTTCCAATGTGATCATCTATTTTGAAGATCTTGTCGGCTACTTTGTGGGCTATGAGGTTGCCCATGGTAGCTCTCGTTTCGGTAGCAAAAACAACTCCGTCTTTACAGGTTAAACCAACAGTTGTAGTGCCTTTAAGTCGATTTTCATCATTCATAGAATACACCTCAAAAAAACATAAGATAAAAATAGCTTTCTATGTGCTACTTTAAGATTCATGGTATATAAATATTGCTTAATTTTGCTGGTTAAATTCAATCTAATTACCAGCTTTTCTGTCCTTCTTTTTCATGCCCGGCCTATATAAGTGTTTTCCCTTATTTTTTATATATTATAAGTTATCACCGGGAAAATTCACTTTTTATCATCAATCAGGAGATGCCTGTTCCTGCATCCGGCTTGAATCGATTATACTGATGTTCTATTGACATCTACTGTGGATGTAATGTTTTGGCAGCCCTCTTTGATTTAATTAGAGGGAACTACTAGTTTTGATGGGTTGCCCTCCCATTAGTTTTATAGGCTTCTGGAGTTCCATATATGATCATGAAAGGTAAGGTCATAGGTGACATTCTGGTTTTGAAAAATCATGTGGATAATCCTCAGGAACTTCTGAATATTCCCGGGGTAAATCGGGTGGTACGTCTGGGTAGGATAAAGGGGATTCAGCGGGAGCCAGATGTGGAGGTCGTCTTGGGTGAGGGCACAGAAACGGTTCACCGGGAAAACCATTGTCAGTACAAACTGGATGTTGCCCGGATAATGTGGTCCAAGGGAAATACCACTGAAAGAAAGAGGATGGGTCTGTTAGTCAGGCCGGGGGAGACTGTGGTTGATTTATTCGCAGGAATTGGTTATTTCACCATACCTATGGCAGTGCATGCCAATCCTCTGAAAATCTATGCTGTGGAGATAAACCCGGTTGCCCATGGTTACCTCTCGGAAAATATAGAGCTTAATCATGTTCAGGATGTGGTTGAGCCTATTCTAGGAAATTGCAGGGATGTGGCGCCACGAAATATTGCAGATCGGGTTCTAATGGGATATATTGGAAATACTGATGAGTATCTTGACGTTGCCATGGAAGTAATCAAGAATGAAGGGATCATTCATTACCATGAGTCTGTTCCGGATAAATTAAAGTATATAAGGCCTGCAGATCGCCTTAGGAAAGCTGCAAATGATTTTGATGTTGATATATTGAACCAGAGGATTATAAAACCATATTCTCCCGGGGTTTACCATATGGTGGTTGATGCAAAGATCTATAAAAATTGAAATTATAGATGACTTGTATTTGATGGTTGGTGGTAAAAATAACAATTAACTAAGGATTATGGCACATGCAAAATCTATTGATTACCTAAAGTTAGTATCGGGGAATTAGGGGTGATAAATATGGAAATTTTCGAGACCATAAGTCAAAGAAGAAGTATCAGACTATTTAAAAAAGAAGATATTGATGAATCTTTAATTTTGAAGATTATTCAAGCCGGTGTCTGGGCACCTTCAGCAGGGAACCTGCAGAGCTGGGAATTGATTCTGGTTAAAAATCCTCAAAGCAGGCAAAAACTCTCTGAAGCCGCATATATGCGTGATTTCATAGCTAAAGCGCCTGTTGTAATGGTTCCATGTGTTAATCAGCGTGTTTCTGGTGCTATTTATGGTAACCGGGGTGTGGAACTTTACTCCATACAGGATGTTTCTTGTGCTGTAGAAAATATGCTTCTAATGGCCCATGCACTTGGTATTGGGACCTGCTGGGTGGGGGCCTTTGATGAACAAGAAGTAAGGGACTTACTAAAAACCCCGTCTTATGTGCGGCCAGTGGCACTCGTCCCCATGGGTTATCCCGACGAAAAACCATATCCCCCTCCCCGGAGGGATGTAGATGATTTTTTACACTTTGAAAAATATTAGTGTCCTGCCATATTTCTAAATTCAGTCAATGTCATCAACTGGGTCTTAAATTATAAATAGGGTAATCTATATATTGATACTATTAAACAATATTGTTATTTGCTTTTCAGTATAAGGGGTTAATCCTTAATTATAGGGGTTAATCTTACATAGTCATTTGATGAAGCCAATTCATTTAGCTACAACTGGCCAAGCTGTTGTAGGATAATTTGAAGGTTTTAGAGAAATTGGGAGATGTATTAGTGTTAATTTAGTCATTAAAATTCCAAAAAGATAATATTTATAACATAAAAAATAGTATTCTTTTAATATTGATTATATGGGAGCAGATATGTCACAACAGTCCAAGATTTTGGTGGTGGAGGATGAAGCCCTCACTGGAATGGAACTCCAGAAAAAACTGGTTTTATGGGGTTATGAGGTGGTAGGTATAGTTTCCTCCGGGGAAGATGCAGTTAAAAAAGCATTGGAACTGGAACCAGACCTTATTTTAATGGATATCCTACTCAAGGGTTGTATGAATGGGATAGATGCTGCTAAAGTTATTATGGAAAATAAGGAAATCCCCATTATTTATCTGACTGCCTACTGCAATTCTGAAACTTTCCAGGGTGCCAAGATCACCCAACCCCAGGCCTACCTGATTAAACCCTTTGACGAAAATGAGCTGAAGTTCGCCATTGAAATGGCTTTTTATGGCCACCAATCCAGGTTAAGCTTGAAAAAAAGTGAAGCACACTACCGAGTTCTTGCTGAAAGTGCTCCGGACATGATTTTCATCATAAATAAGGATCTAATGGTGGATTACGTTAATGAATCTTCACTAAAACATCTGAAACTCCGTAAAGAAGAAATTATTGGCAAACCAGTACAAAATATTTTCTCAAAACAGGTTTTTGACATGCAGATAAAGGCACTGCAGAATGTATTCTGCACTGGAAATTCAATGCGGGTTAAAAATCCCTTTATATTTCCAAGCTGTGAATTATGGTTGGACACCCGGTTGAAAGCCCTAAGAAATGATAAGGGTGAAATATATGCGGTTATGGGGATTTCAAGGGAATGCACTGAAAATAATTTCCAAGAACATCAGCAAGACAAATTAAAGATAGGGCCTGATTCAGGATAATAACTGAATATTGGGGGTTGAAATGGAAATAATGGGGTTTGGTGACTCCTATGCATCGTGGTAATGCTAAAATTTACCGTAATTAATGCTTTTTGGTTTCCCTATTTTTAGGAAACTCTTTATTTAAAAATTTTCAATGGTTTCACATACCTAATAGATCAGAGGAAAATGGAGGCTCTTAAATATGAATTTAGATGAACTGGAAATTCTTCTGGTGGAAGATAATCCCACTGATGCTGAACTGACCATGAGGGCTTTAAAGCGGAAAAATTTAGCAAACCGCTTGGTTTGGGTTAAAGATGGGGCGGAAGCCCTTGACTTTATTCATGCTCAAGGTCAGTTTCAAGATAGGGATCCGGAAGACCTGCCCCGTTTGATACTACTTGATCTGCGCATGCCTAAGGTGGACGGTCTGGAGGTTTTAAAGAGAATAAAGGCCAATGAACAAACCCGGAAGATACCAGTGGTGGTTTTAACCTCTTCACAGCAGGATAAGGATGTGGTGGAAAGTTACAAGTTAGGGGTCAATAGTTACGTGAGTAAACCAGTGGAATTCGATGAGTTCATAGATGCAGTTTCAACCCTTGGACTGTACTGGATGTTGATAAATAAACCACCCTGATGAAATAGTTACTAGGGGGATAAGTATGGGGTGAACTATGGATGGGGGGATAGTATATGGGAGATAATATCCGCATTTTAATTCTAGAAGATGTTCCATTAGATCTGGAGTTAATGGAAGCCGAGCTTAAAAGAGATGGTATTAACTTTGTTTCGCACTGTGTTGAAGAGGAAGAAGAATACCGGAGAGAAATAACCGAATTTCAACCAGACATAATACTGGCTGATCATTCCCTACCTCACTTTGATGGGATCTCTGCCATGTACATTGCCCAGGATATTTCACCAGACACCCCCTTTATTTTTGTAAGCGGGCAGATGGGGGAAGAATTCGCGGTTGAAATGCTTAAAAAAGGAGCTACAGATTATGTTCTAAAATATAACCTTTCTAAGTTAGGGCATTCCGTAAAAAGAGCTCTTAAAGAGGCAGGGGAATATCGTAATAAGAAAGAGGCAGAAGAAAGACTGGCAAGAAATGAGAATAAATACAGGGCACTTTTTGAATTATCCCCAGATTATGTGGTGATTTTAGATCCTGATGGTAGAGTACTGGATATAAATCACCAAGTGGAAGAAGTCATGGGATTTTCCAGGGATGATCTTTTGGGAAAAGATGTGAATGAACTTGTCGGAACTTTCCTAAATAACTCCATTGATGAAGATTCGATCTTCAATTTTTTAACAAGCAATCAAATCGAGCCCGTGGAAGTAAAAATAGAACTTGAAAATGGATTTGAGTATATTGAGGTGCATCACGCCCCTATTATAATAGAAGGAAAAATATTTGCCATTCAAATAATTGGAAGAAACATAACTAAGCGTAAAAAAGCAGAAACAGCTTTAATTGAGAGTCAAAAACACTTACATGATTTGAATACCTATTTGGAAGCTATAATAAATGCATCTCCCTTTGCCATTGTTGATTTATATCCAGATGGGCGGGTGAAATCACTTTGGAACCCGGCAGCAGAAAGTATTTTCGGTTGGAAGAAGATGGAAGTGCTGGGAAAACCTTTGCCTTTTTTGAATGAAAATAAAGAAATAAAATACGAAAATATCATGTCCAATGTTCTTTCAGGTGAATTTAAGTCTGATATTGAACTGGAATGTGCTAGAAATGATGGTGAATTGATTTACACAATGATGGCCACCGCACCTCTTTTAAATGTTGATAACAACATTCATGGAGTCATGGCTACATTTGCAGACATCAGTGACATGATCATGGCTGAAAAGCAGATCAAAGCATCTTTGGAGGAAAAAGAAGTTCTGTTGAGGGAAATTCATCACAGGGTTAAAAATAACCTGCAGATCATCTCCAGCCTGATGAGTTTGCAGTCAGAGTATACTCAAGAACCAGAAACACTGAAGATGTTCCATGAAAGTAAAAACCGTATTCGTTCCATGGCCTTAATCCATGAGAAACTGTACCAATCTGAGGATCTGGCCCATATTGACTTTGGAGAGTACCTGATGAGTCTGGTGGATATGCTTTTAATTTTCCATAAGGAGAAAAGGGATTATGTTGATGTTTGTTTAAACTGTGATACTGTTTTCCTGGAAATCGACACCGCCATTTCAATGGGTCTCATCGTTAATGAACTGGTATCGAACTGTTTTAAACATGCTTTTCCCCCTGAAAAGGAAGGGATGATCGAAATAAATCTTTCCACAGCACCCGAAGGATACTTTCTGGAAGTGGCTGATAATGGGGTGGGGCTTCCTGATAATTTTGATCTTGAAAACACTAACTCTTTGGGACTTTTAATTGTTCAAACCTTAACTATGCAGTTAAAAGGTTCTCTAGAAATAGAAACGGATGAAGGCGTCATTTTTAAGCTGTTTTTCAGTGAGGATTAAAATAAAATAAAATATATCTTAACTCATTTTTAGTTAACCGATCTCTAGGTATCTTACCCTTAGGTATCTTACCCTTAGGTATCTTATCCTTTGGGTAGCTATTCTCAGTTATTTAATCTCTGGCTAGTCTAGTTGAGTATCTGTCTATAGGTTAACCATCAAATAATCAGGTTTTTATATTTTTTCCTTGACACGAGGGCTTAAGAATTCTTTTGTAAGGTATTTTGGATACACCGGCAGTCTTTCTTCTAATTGGAATCCAAGTTCCCGGGTTAATTCCACGAGTTCATTTAACTCGGGCCAGGGTGCTTCCGGGTTCACATAATCCTTGGTCAGTGGTGAAACACCACCCCAGTCATCTGCCCCTGCCAGGAGAAACATTTGGGTAGTATCCCGGTTAAGATTGGGAGGGACTTGCACACCACAATCTGGGAAGAGCAAACTGGTAACTGCAACCATTCGAATCATATCCAGGAGTGAAGGTTCACTGTGGAATTCCATTTCAATCCCTGGTTTGGGTTTGAAATTCTGGATAATGATCTCCTGAATATGACCATATTTATCCTGAATCCTCCTGATCTCCAGGAGAGAATCTACTCTCTCCTCCACAGTCTCACCAATACCAATTAAAAGTCCAGTTGTAAATGGTATTTTCAGTTTCCCGGCGTTTTCAATGGTTTTAATTCTTAATTTGGGATCTTTACCCGGACTCTTCTGGTGGGCTGGGCTCTCCATCAACCTGCTGCTGACAGTTTCCAGCATCAGCCCCATGGATGCGTTCACCTCTCGCAATATTTTAAGCTCATTTTTTTGGAGTACACCCGGGTTACTGTGAGGTAGTAGGCTGGTTTCATTAAGCGTCCTCTCACATAGGTGATATAGGTATTCCAGCATCCCCTCAAATCCCAGCTTCTCCAGAGCATCATGGACCTGGATTGTGGTATCCGCCTGTTCTCCAAAGGTGAAAAGAGCTTCCCTACAACCGTAATCATCTGCTTGGTGGATGGTCTTCATGACCTCGTGGGGTGGCATGATTAGGGTGGCGTCTGGGTCTTCCGGATCCCGGCGGAAGGTGCAGTATCCACAGTCGTTGCGACAGATATTGGTTAAGGGTAAAAAAACGTTTTTAGAATAGGTTATTCTCTTTGTTTGGCGGAGTGAATTGGCCTGCATCATCAGATGCAAAATACCATCACCCTGCACTTCCAGTAGAGAAATCAGCTGGTCTTTGGATAACATTTTCATCTTTTTTTTGTTATCTATTATGGGATTCATCCCTTAATCTCTGGATTCATCTATTATCTTACATTTTTTTAATTTAAGATAATTACTTAAAAATTTTAATAGAGATTTTTTAATTAGGAAATGGGTCTTATCCTTCCAAGGCAGAAATCACCAGTTCCACAAACAGGGGCCCTACTCCACTTTTGTCCTTCCACAGGACTATGAAGATAGCGATATCATCAATCAGGCCCATACCATAATCTGCGTTGCAGTTCATGTTTTCAAATGATTCTTTAAGACGATATATTCCGTATATATCGGTTTCTCCCTGGATTTGCACCTGTGAACGGATTTGTTCGTCTATTATGGAGATGATGTCTGCGGTTTCATCAGAGAACATATCCAGTTTTTTAGCTCCCATATCATTTAGTATCTGGGAGATGGTGGGGCCCAGTTCTTCGGGTTGGATCTTCTGGCGTGATTTTCCTCTGACTATCAGTAATTCCGTGGTGTCCATGGCTGCTTTGGAGCCTTCAAATGCCTCTAACTGGCCCATGATTTGTCCGGCAATTTTACGTGTTTTCAATTAGTTTCCTCCACCATTTGTTATTTCTGCCTTGAGTTCACCCATAGTGGCTACTTTTTCTGCGAATGCATTGTGACGGTGGATACTCTCTTCGTTAACCTGTTGAACCGTGATGAGGGTGTCATCGGGGAGGTGGGAGAATTCTTTCACTATCTTCTGCACCATATTCCGCACGCAGTCTTCCACGAACATGGGGTTCTGGTGGGCGTGAACCACTACAGCGTGTTCATCGGGTCTTTTCAATAGTTCACACACTGATGAACTCATTGAGTCCTCGATTATCCTGATAATGTCTTCGCCCCTGATTATCTGCTGGGCGGGTACCTCGATCATGATACTTCCCCGACCCCTCTGATTGTGGGATGCGAATGAAACTGTTTCCAGAACTTTCGCTGTGGTTTCCTCATCTAAAAATTCCAGGAGCTTCTGTTTGGAACTTTCTTTCACTGTTTCCTGGGCACAGGGACATACAGTCATCCCCACCACTTCTGCTCCGATCATTTTCCTGATAACCACTCCTTCCTTGGTACGGTAGCCAATGGCATCAGCCATTATATTCACCATTTCCTGGGTTTTGTGTTGGGTCACCGGCGACTTCTTCATGATCATGAAGTCACTCTTCATACTGACCTCAGCCCGCTTGGCGTATTTGTGCTTTTCAAGCAACAAACTCACTATCTCAGCACATAATGACTCTATTTCGACTGCACTGCCCTCTACAGCTTCTTCAAGGACATGACTTATGGCTTCTGGGTTGCGTGACATGTGGATGCCTCTCTGAGTGCTGGGCAGATCCACAAAGGCATCGAAGGTGGGTAAAAGAACAATAGGCCTTTTACTATCCCTTTCAATCTTTAAAAGTTTTTTAACCCCTTTCACCCCTACTCTGGTGAGGTGCACGGGGATGGTAGGTAACTTTTCCTGGGTATCAGGTAAACATGGTGGTTGCAATTTTTTCACCCCTGAGTTCTAATCATCTAAATTTTTTAACGAAAAAACATAAAAGCAAAGGGTAGTTTTTTTTATTTTTCGAAGAATTCATTTTCATATTTTTAATGCTTCTGAAATGGTTTTTTTTATCACTCACATTCTCTGGGGAATGGTTTCTGATGGGATATTTCAGATTTTTGATGAGAATTTTTACCACAATTTTACACTGGTCTATTTGTGTTATAAATTAGGGGATATAAAAAGAGTTATGTTTTGATTTTTTTAGTTTAGTGGAGAGTGATTACAGTTTCATTATAATTTAATTTTATTTAATTTTTTTTATAATTAAAAAGAGGAAGAATATTGGATTATTAATCACCCTTCCAGGGCTCTTCTGAATTCAAGGATATCTGTGTCTTTCAAACTATCCCTGGTCATGATTTTGGCCCCGTAAAGATCTTCAGCTCTTTTTGCCAGGATTTCTCCAGATTTATCATTTTCAACCACTACTAATACTTGTTCCACATCAAACTGCTCCATTTTACGGTTGATATCGTTTTTCACATGGGATATTTTCTTTTTTATGGGTTCAAGTGCGGTTTCAGGAATTTTAGGGTTGAGAATGCGCATGTCCTCAGCTTCCAAGGGCACCCCTGCCACAACTATCCTAAGGGGTTCAACTCCCCAGCGGGTTAAGATCTTTTTGAAGTTTCCCTTACTGGTGAGCACCACGAATTTTTCTGAAAGTCTCTTAACTTCTTCTTCCACATTTTCCTTTTCTAAAACGCCAAATTCTGCCAGAATATCATCAATTTTATTCCTAATACCAATTAATTTGTTGCAAAATTCCTCAGCATCTTCGGGGAGTAGTTTGTGGCTGGGTCTGCTGGAATAAATGAATTCTTCGGTTTCTATAATATTGTTTATAATCTCAGCATAAGCCACAGAATCAATTGTACCTTCGTGGGGTTTTTTTAGCTTTTCAGTACTTTTTTTGGATTGGCCCGCTTCTTTTAGAAGTGTTTGGGCCTGTTTGAACCTGATTTTATCCATTGCAATCTCCTCGAATGTTTAACCTCAAAGTATTTGTTTAAAATTCCCCTTTAAAATTCTAAAAATTTACTTAAATTTTCACAGTCCCTTTTATAGTTATTTTCTAAAATTCACTTTATCTAAAATTCACTTTAAATTTACGTTGTTCTGGTGATTTAATTGATTCAGAATGTGAAATATGGTGAAAATGTGTCTTGAATTGTTTTAAATATTCTTTTGGTTTCATCTTTCACCATCATTTTTCCGGGTGGTCTCCACTGGTCTTCATGGGTACTCTTGTCCTTCAATACTTTTATCATTTTCAGGTTGGAGCGGGCCATGGCATCTTTACTGTAACCACCCTCCAGGATCAGCACCATCTTGGGAGTCAACTTCTGCATGTAGCAGGCTATCCATGGATAAAAATCATCATCTAACTGGAGACTGGAAAGGGGATCTTCTCTGTGCCCGTCAAAACCAACATCCAGGAAATAGAAGTCTGCATTGAATTTTCTTAAAACTGGGGCCAAGATTTTTTCCAGTATGTAAATATAATCAGAGGTTTTAGAACCCGGAGACATGGGTATGTTAAGAT
Source organism: Methanobacterium sp. (assembly GCF_016217785.1). Taxonomy (NCBI): domain Archaea; kingdom Methanobacteriati; phylum Methanobacteriota; class Methanobacteria; order Methanobacteriales; family Methanobacteriaceae; genus Methanobacterium; species Methanobacterium sp. The sequence continues at coordinate 58,352 of NZ_JACRGA010000019.1, read as the reverse complement.
TGAAACCCTTTCCCTTCCCCTTTCCAGTTTCTTCTATAAATCCTTTCCCTGGAAAAATAGTGTGGGGGTCCTGGTGTATGGATATATAGAGGACATGGGGGTCCTGGTAGAATATTTCAGCGTTTCCATTTCCGTAATGGGCGTCGAAATCCAGTATCAGGAATTTCTGCAGACCATGCTTTTCCCGCATGTACTCCAGGGCCACTGCCAGATTGTTGATTAAACAGAAACCCATGGCACTGTCTGGTGTGGCATGGTGACCGGGAGGTCGTGCCATTGAATAAGCAAAATCAACGTGATCAAAAACCAGTTTGGAAGCAGTAATTGCTCCACCTGCTGCTAGTTTGGCAATTTCGTAGCTTTGAGGGGAAGTGAAGGTGTCAAAGTCCAGATAACCCCCACCACTTCCTGTGAAATTCTTCAAATGCTTTAAATAATGAGCGGTGTGCACCCTCAGAAGATCGTCATCACTGGCTGGGATGGGTTGGTGGATATCTGATTTTCCCACCTCACCCTCTTTTATGAGATGATTCATCATAACTTCCAGTCTTTCCTGATTTTCAGGATGGGATCCAGTTTGATGCTGCGCGTATTCTGGGGAGTTAACCAGGGAAATCACACCAAAACCTCCAGATGAATTTTTCAGGTTATTTATACAACAATCATATCAATTCAATTAATTCAATTTCTGCAATTTATATAAAATTTGATGAATGAACCTATAATCAAGGTTAGTACCATTAAATAAGATTAAATTCAGGTATAACCATTAAAATCCTGTTTACATGTATAAATCTGTTTATAACATTCTACTTGAACTGAGGTCTTCTTTTACAATGTTAAGTACTGTTTGGGTGTAGGTTCTTTGCACATCTGGTTCCTTGAGCAAACCCTTTATGAACTGGTCCAGTTCACTGGTGTCTTTAAATCGTGCAACCAGTATGGCATCAAACTCTCCTGTAACATCATACATGCAGAGAACGTTTTTATGGTAGGCGGTGCGATCTTCCCAGTTTTCCAGTACTCCTCCCTTTACCCGTACTCCAATGATGGTGGTGAGGTTGTAACCAAGTTTGCTGTGGTCGATAACCGGTGCGAACTTCTGGATCACTCCATTTTTAGTGAGTTTTTCCATACGATTATGTACTGTACCAATGGAAACATCGAGACGTTTTGCTATTTTCCTATAGGACATTCTCCCGTCGTTGTTGAATAAATTAATGATTTCTCGGTCTACATTATCGATTTCCACGAGTTCACTTTTTTTATCATTTTCTTTCATCATATTCACCGCTTAGATAAACATTGTTTATGATTTTTTAATTTTAACTATGATTAATTATACATTTTTCAGATATGGGTGCAAATAATTTAAATATAAGTTTGTACAAGTTATTATTAGGTGATCAGATGGCTGTGTTGAATGAAGAAACCATAAAAATGAGGTATATTGAGCTGGTGAGGAAGGGAATAATTGATGATGAGGAATGCCGATCCTACACCAAGAAGATCGATTTCCAGCCGTGCATGGTGAAGAAGGTTCAGAAATTCGAAGACTATTTTGTACCGGGAACTGTGCTTTTAAGTGATAAAGCAAGTTACAAGTTGAGAATCGAGTATCCGATGGAATAAAGATCTCATCATCTTTTTTGGTTAAGAACATGATAACTCCAGAATCATCTTAAGTAACTTTACCTAAAATTATATTATTCATTCCATTATTATATTTTTATCTTTTTGTTGTTGTTTCATACTTTAATTTAAATCATTGTTCAACATGGGGCCATGATCAGTGATTGAAATTTTATTTTAAATAAATAGTTCTATAAACTTCAACTTTAATCCCATACAGGGGCTTATCTGAAAATTTAGATTTTATTGTTTGGATTTCATTATTTATAAGGTAGTTGGCATTTAGGAGTTCCCCCATCATGTTGAGAGTATGGTTTTAAGTCATGGCCATCCTCCCGGCATTAGTTATGCTGTATTTCTCCATTGAATGGGATCTTTTAACCAGTCCCAGGTCTATAAGTCCGTTAAGATGTTTGTAAACCATCGCCCGGGATATTCCAACTTTTCTACCAATTTCAACAGCGGTAAAATCATTATGGCTAAGCATTTTCATTATTTTAAGACGGCTCTTGGATATCCTAAGCTTGAATGGTGGAAGCCTAACCACCTTCTCTCCAAAACAGGTGAAAATTCCTGCCACTTCCTCCAAGTTAGCTGCAAAATTCAAAAGAGGACCAATATCCCCAGCACCATAAGCCACATAAACATCCCCATGTATTTCAGCCCCTCTGATAATCTCTAAAATTCGATTCAACGCATCTTGGGGGTCTTCCGTATCTATTCGAATTTCACCCCCCTTTAAAAAAGAGTCTAATTCTGTTTTCCGATGTTTTCCATAATGCAATATGATCAAACCATCCGGCTGGGTTTTCATAGAGACATTAAAGAGGCACTGTCCTCTTAAATTCGTAATCAGGGTTTTCATATCAAATCACCTTCACTGAAACTATTGTCTCATTTTAATATATAACAGTATACCTTGAAAGTTATACGAACGGTAAAGTTTATAATTAATCATGATTTATTACCCTCAAAGAGATTAATGGGGGAATTTGAACGAGTACAACCGATACCATAAAAGCAGAAAACTACACCACCAGACAGTTGAACACTGAGATTAAAAAGGCACTAGCTGAAGATAAAAAAAATTTGATACTGGAAAATCCAGGCAAACTGGACTCAATTGCAGTAGGACTGGGATCAGGAACAGAAATCATCCTAAATGGAGATGTGGGAGATTTTGTAGCGGCACTGAACAACGGGGCCTCCATAGAAATACAGGGAAATGTTGGCCGCTACGTGGGTGACAACATGACCTCTGGGGAGATCCTCGTAAGGGGTTCTGCTGAAGAAGGAGTTGGATTCGGAACCTACAACGGAACAATAATTGTTTATGGTGATGCTGGTGATGCGGTGGGCCAACTAAATAAAGGAGGAATTCTGGTTATAAATGGCAATATGGGCAAACTAGCCGGACTTTACATGCTCAGTGGGGATATAATAGTCACCGGGGATGCCGGGGAAGACACCGGAGACTGGATGATTGGGGGAAACATATACGTGGCTGGAAACTATCAGACTGGTACCAATGCCGCAGTGAAAGAACTGGATGCCCAGGACAAGGATAAGTTATCATCAATCTTCCTGAAGTACAACATAGATGCCCAGGCAGAAGATTTCATTAAGATTGGACCTGAAGAGTTAAGACCCTTCTATGGTAAAGAGGAGGCATCCTGATGAAACAGATACTTTTAACTGATCCAGAAAAGTGTGATGGATGCAATGACTGTATTGAAGCCTGTGTCTCAGTCAATGATGAAAGCAGCATTTTCCTGCATAAAATGACTGAAGGTTACCAGACCATTGTCTGCCAGCAGTGCATAAACCCATCCTGCCTAAAAGGCTGTTTTAGAGATGCAATCTACCGTGAAGGTGATGTGGTGAAGATCAACCCGGATCTCTGTGTGGGCTGCCGCCTGTGCATGTTAATGTGTCCCATTGGAAGCATCACTCACACTGCTGATGAGATGCTCAAATGCGAACAACAGTGCATGCAGTCTGCAGATGATGTACCGGCCTGTGTAAAAGCCTGTAAGGAAAATTGTCTGGGTGTGGTGGATATCAAGGAATTTGCCACTGGTCTGCAGCAGAACTTCGGGACGGATAACCCCCTGAGATCAACTTCAAAAAGACCCCTATCTCCCTCCGGAGAACTGGCAGTATCAACTGAAGGACTATGTGTCTTCTGTGGTACCTGTGAGATCGTTTGCCCCACCGATGCCATTGAAATCGTGGATAGTCACGCTGAAATCGATAAAAGTCGCTGTATAATGTGTGGATCTTGCACTGCGGCATGTCCGGTGTTGATACCAACAGGAGCCGGGAGCATATGGGATCCCAGAACCATCGCGGACATACGTTATACTTCCAAGGCAGGTAAATATGTTCTCAGAGGTTTTGGTACAGAAAGAAGACTCCCTAATCTGGATGATATAATAATATTACCTGGACAAGCTTCAGTATCTCCAGTGGACAAGTACCGGGAGGCATGTAACACCAAAGTTGTCCTTGGAACCAGGTACGCTGAAAATCCCCTGGAACTGGAAACACCTGTACTCATTGCCGGAATGTCATTTGGAGCATTATCTGAGGAGTGTAAACTGGCCATGGCTAAGGGTACCTCCCTGGTAGGATCATGCGCTAACACAGGGGAGGGGGGAATGCTACCTCTGGAAAGGGAATACGCAGACAAACTAATGGTACAGTACTCTTCGGGCCGTTTCGGAGTTTCCGCAGACTACTTAAATGTGGGAGATGCCATAGAAGTTAAAATAGGTCAGGGAGCCAAACCCGGTATGGGCGGACATCTCCTTGCCGAGAAAGTCAGCCCTAAAGTAGCTGAAATCAGAGGAATACCTCTTGGAACCGACGCACTTAGCCCAGCCCGCTTCCTGGATGCCACCAGACCCGGGGATCTGGACAAGCACATAGAACTCATCCGCGAGGTCACTGACTGGCAGGTACCTATTGTGGTAAAATTAGGGCCGGGAAGGGTGAAAGATGATGTTCAACTGGTTGCTGAGGCTGGTGCAGATGTGATATCAGTGGATGGTATGGAAGGAGGTACTGGAGCAGCACCAGAAGTGGTCATCGAACACACGGGAATCCCTACCCTGGCAGCACTCATGGAAGCAGTCCGCGGACTGGAAGAAATCGGCATGAAGGACACCGTGGACCTCATAATCACCGGAGGAATCCGGAGCGGGGCAGATGTGGCCAAATCAATGGCTTTGGGTGCAGATGCAGTGTACATTGGAACCGGTGCCATGATTGCCATGGGATGCAGAGCCTGCCGTATGTGCTACACTGGCAAATGTCCGGTGGGAGTCGCCACCCAGGATCCGTTACTATGTCAACGCCTGGATGTGGATCTGGCTTCCATGCGAGTGGCTAACTATATTAAGTCCATGACCGAGGAGACCAAGATGCTGGCCCAGCTGGCAGGGCATGATGATATTCGCAAGTTCTCAACAGATGACCTACGAGCCTTAAACAGTGACACTGCCCAGATAACCGGTCTTCGTCTTACTGGATTGTAAGATCCGGTAATGATGAGATTCCCTTTGGATAATAAAAGTATCTAAGGGAATTATATTTTTTTCTTTTCTCTATTTTATCTTCATGGGCTGTTTATTTTTAAAATAAGATTTTAACTTGAAATAAAATTTTATGAAAATCATTTTTTAAATCCCCAGATAGGTCTTATATTTTAAAAATCGTGGGATATTTAAGAGTAATTGTTCTTGACTTTTATTCAAAATAGATTTAAAAAAATAAAAAAAAAGAAATAGGGAATTAGTTTATTCAACTGATTCCATTTCTACGCTGGATCCAAAGAGTAAAGCCAGGGATCTTGCGGAGAACATGTACAGATATGGGTAGACCACTAGCAGGGCAATTATGGTTCCTATGAACGGAATTATGTTCAGGAGACCTGCAATGACTCCACCGATCATTCCGATGATGATCATCACAATGTACCATACTATGTATTTGCCCCATCCGATCATGGCTATTTTCTCGAGGATTTCCCCGAATCGGAATGCTGCTCCAAATTCACCATTATTCAGAGCCATATTTGCAATGGCAATGGATGCAATTAATCCTAAAATTATGGCTAAGATAATTCCAATAATGGCTGTTCCGCCCATGAGTCCAATGAATAAACCTGGATTAGTCATGTTGCCTGCGTCTGTCACAGACATGGAAGCGATTGAAGCCCATACTCCAATTAATATAACTATCGCTGGGATCAAGAAATATACAAACTGTACAACAAATATTTTCAAACCGTCTATAAACATCTCTCCCCATTCATCAAAGTCAGGGAGTTCGTCAAAACCGGCTATGGAACCTTTTAAAATTCGGAAAAAGTATCCCATTACCAGGAAGACTGGGATTATTAAAAAGCTTATAAGGAATAAAATTCCAAATATTAGTACTTTTTTCCAGTCCTGAGACGGGTAACTAAGGGAATCAGAAATAATTTCTCCAATATCCATGTTTTATACCTCCATTTTTCGGTATCTATTATTATGTTTCTTTTCTTATAAAAAGATGATGCACTGTATTCACTATATAAGTAATAAAAATCCTAAAAAGTGAAATAATGATAATAAAAGAAATTCACAGGATTTCATTAGATTTCCAACCCTGAAACAAATAAAAGCCCTAAAGCTCGGGCATATAATAAGTAAAGGTAAGGATAGAGGACCAGTACAATCAAAACCCATCCCAGGACAGGTATAAGTCCAAGAACTCCTGCTATGGCGCCCATTATCATTCCCAATATGATCATCATTATGTACCAGATGATGTAGTCCACCCAGCCAATGGCATTGATGGTGTTCAATATTTCCCTGAATCTGAAGGCAGCTCCAATTTCACTGTTATAATATGCCATATTGGCTATTCCAATGGTGAAGAACACTCCCAAAATAACAGCCACAACTAATCCCATAATCAGCAACCCTCCCATTAAACTGAAGGCACTGAAAGCAGCAGCAGGCATTAAATCATTTCCAGAAGCCCCCAAAGCTACCAGTGAACCAATTGAAGCCCAGATACCCAGGAATATGGTAATGAAGGGAACAATGAAGTAGACCAGTTCTACTGCAAAGATTTTAAGGCCGTCTGTGAACATTTCTCCCCATTCATCAAAATCAGGAAGCTGGTCAACACCGGCAATAGACCATTTCAGGGCTCTGAAAACATATCCCATAACTAAAAAAGCAGGAATAATTAAAAAACTGGTTAAAATTAATATTCCCAGAATTATAATCTTCTTCCAATCCTGTGAGGGATATTTCATTGCATCAGAAGTCAAATACCCTATATCCATATATAATCTCCTCTTCACCAAATTCTGGAAAAATTTACACTCTTTACCAGTCTTCTTTTACATTTCATTCATTCATGGACTTATTTTATATTATAATAATGGTTTTAGGAACTAAAAATAGTTTATTGATATTTACAGTTTTATTTTATTTTTATTAACAGATAAAATTCAAATCCAGATTCATAAGTGTCCTGGAGAGTGATAAATGTATTATAATCTTTATAATATTCACTGGATTAGGATTCGCGGGATTATGCAAATAAAATTCACTGGAATTCACTGGATTAGGATATATTAACTATTTATTCCCGGTATACCTCTTCTGTGTGGTTGGAAAACTTATTCAGAAGGGGAAAAACACAAATCTTTAAAGGTAATAATGATATAAACGATTAGAAAAATAGGGGAAGTTATACAAAAAAATAAAATAGTTTACACAATTAAATAGATTCATAATTAATTCATGGAATTAAAAAATCTTAAAGGATATCTATTGGAATAATCTAACAGGATATCTAATTGGAATAATATAGATAAATGGTAATGATATAATCAATATAATAATTTTATCTCTACTAACACCCTCTTAACGATAAATATGGTGAAGCAATGAAATGGCAAGTTATTCTCTTAATTGTTCTGGCAATATTCGGAGGTTATCTTGTTATTTCAACCATGACCGGTCCGTTTGAACCTGTGGGGCGATTGGGATTTGTGAAACTGGCTAACCCGGATATGTACCCTGGTCATGCTCATTCTCAGCTTTTGGCAGAATATGCAAAGGAAAAGGGTTCCAAATGTGCACTGGTGGTCCATTTCGCCGGTGATTCCAACTATCGTCACTACAAGGAGGGGGATGTTTTGATAATTGAAATGGCCTTCATTGACACCAATGGTACTGGTGCTGAGGGGGCCACGAATTATATGGATTCACTTAAACTGGCTTTATTCGGAGTTCCAGATGGTAGATATAAATTCAAGGCCGACGGACTCACCTTCAACAATTGGAATGATGCCCGTAAATATATTAAGAAACTAGCCGCCCAGAATGGACAGGAAGGGCCTATCCCCATGGTATGGCACGGAACTGCCAGATCAGGTAACCCCATATTTTCTCAGGGGTGTGGATTCCCACTTTACTTCTACATAACCTGGAAGGAGTACGGCCAGTTCGCAGCCTACTACTATGTTTTAAAGGGAATGCTCACACCATACCTGAACCTACCTTACCGGGACTATGAACTCCAGCACGCCTCGGAGTTACAGTATTACTACACCCATGACATGTTAAACTATCAATAAAAAAATAAGGATTTATCAACCCAGAAATGGGTATTTATTTTATTTTTGAATGTTTCCTGAAATTCTCAGGGAGTACAGAATAATCTCAGAATACCAGTATAGAATAATCTCAGAATACCAGTATAGAATAATCTCAGAATATCATTTATAACTGGCAATGACCATTTCAATGAAAGATAAAGGGGCATCAGTTTTCAAACCATTGGGATTGAAGTGAGTTCTGGTAACCATGTATCCTCCCTCTTTAATCATGGTCATGACGCCCTCCATAGGTGGGGCACTTATCTTCAACTTTCGGCAAATAGCATGCACATCGTAGAATGTGGGAGGGGCACCCGATTCTGCGAGACATTTTTCCAGGAGTTTGGTAACCTCATTTTCCTGGTTAATCTCCAGATCAGGCACTACATCTAGCATTCGGCTTAAAAAGTCAGAATTCTGCATTTCCCCACACCAAAGGGGACCAGCAACATTCCAAACCTCACCACAATCAGGACAATTCAGGGATATTCGGGGGGCCATGCCCTTAAAAACCTCTCGATTAAGACACTTAGGGCAATGTGCTATGTAACCAATGTTTTCCAGGGACTCATCTGTTTTTTTTGCTCCTTTACCCACCAGGGCGTACAGGCGCATGTAATGCTCTGTGCTGTGGGAAAACTGGAAATCCAAACACTTTTTATATTTGGAGAAGGTGCGAGAAAGGAACCCTGCCAGGATTCTAAGACCAGTCTCATGACAATATTCATTTCTAAGGGGCTTAGCACCGTATTTCCTGATGCATGGCTTCCTGTAGGTGCCACAAAGGGCGGAAGTGTCGGTGGCAGTGACACAAATCAGTCCTCCTGCCTTAATACTGGCAGCAGCTGATTCAACATATGGTGCAGGGGTGCCAAAAGGGTCGATGTCCACCACATCAAATCTACCCTTGCATTTGCGGAGGATTAAATTAGCATCTTCTCTACAGGCTTTTACATTACTCAAACCATTTTCCTGGATGTTTTCATTGGCAAGTTCAACTGCCAGTGGGTTTAAATCATTCACCACTGCCAGAGAAACACCTTCTATTTCCTTAGCGTACCTTATACCCCTTATCCCACTGCCTCCGAAGGCATCGCAGATGGTGATATCATCATCCTTCTGATGCTGGTACGTGGTTAAAGCAGCAACTGACAGGTCCCGGTTAAGCTCCATAACCGGGTTGAAAAAAACAGGGGCCCTGGCTGTTACCTTCTCAAATGTGGGGATTTTAATCCTTACCTGGCCTTCTTCTATGTATAAAAAGTCTATTTCATTAAATTCAACCATTTCATTAACCTCAAATCATCAAGCAGTAATCCATAGTAACTTTTTTTTAATCAATTAACTGGTAATTATCTTAACTGTTTTTTATTATAGATTACATTCAAAATATAAAAAGTAGATTCAACATTATCACATTCATGTTTTTTATATAATTTAATCTCATAATCATTTATATCCTAACAATCAACCCATTAATAATATAATATATTAGTATACAGTATAGAAAGAGATTATCTTGGATAGGAGTAAAAAAACAATGTCATCGTCTATTTCACCAATATCATTTTTAGAAAATGCTTCTGAAGGTAAAAACAACTGGTGGAGATACCTTTTAACTGTAATAATCTCTCTGGTTGGTGGTAGTCTGGTGGCCGGTGTTATACTGGGACTTTTACTCATACTTTTCTCAGTTTTTTCTGGGGGAATATCGAATATTTCCAGTTTCATTGGATCCACCATGTCCAGCCCATATTCCCTGGTTATACTGGTTGGTATCAGTTATACTATTTCATTCTTCCTTTTCTATATTTGCCTGCGATTCTTACATCATAAACATTTATTAAGAGTGATAAACACAGTCTCAGGGCTACGCTGGAAACTATTATTTAAAGGGTTGATTTTATGGGCATTGATCCTGTTTATACTTTCTTTACCTGATTTGATTTTGAATCCAGGCAGTTACCAGATTACATATAATTCTGGGAGTTTTTTCATTCTTCTAATTATATGTCTGTTGGCTTTCCCAATTCAAGCATCCTTTGAGGAGATTTTATTCAGGGGATACCTCATGCAAGGATTTAGTTTGGTTTCAAAAAAGCCGTGGGTCCCGCTTTTAATCACTTCACTCCTATTTGGAGGTGTGCATTTTTTCAATGGAACTAATCTGTACATGGATATATCCATTGTAGTTTCCACCTTCATCATTGGGCTGATGTTGGGAGTGATAGCCCTGGGAGATAATGGTATAGAAACTGCCATGGGGGTGCATATAGCCAATAATCTCTACGTTGCATTACTGTACAATTCTGCAGATTCCGGGCTTCCAGGACTACCATCCGTGGTTACTGCCCAACCATCCGACCCATTCACCGGCCTACCTCTTCTAATACTGGCGGCTATTGCAATGATCGCCATCCTGTTTTGGAACCGGAAAGAAGATATTATACGAATATTCCGTTAAATAATGCTTAATTCTGGGTTTAATCCACTATATTTTCTTTTTTTACGGATATAGGTATATTTTTAAGTATGAAAATCAATGTAAACATCGTGGATGAAAGACAAGTTTAAATTAAATATTTTTCAATCATTTTTCTAACTTAGCCTATAGAATTTATTTGATGGCTACGAAGTGATTAAATAAACTTATCATTTTATCCCAGGATTTTAATTCAGGTGAATTCATGATACCAGTTGCCAAGCCCCTTATCGGTGAAGAAGAAATAGAAGAAGTGGAAAAAGTGTTAAGGTCCGGGTTCATAGCCCAGGGCCCAAGAGTGGCAGAATTTGAGGAAGCCTTTGCCAGTTACATTGGAACGAAACATGCGGTTGCTACGAGTTCAGGAACCACAGCATTACACCTTTCTCTACTGGCCCTGGGTGTGGGCAATGGTGATGAGGTTATAACCACTCCTTTCAGCTTTGCAGCCACCGGTAACTGTGCACTCTATGTTGGAGCCAGACCGGTCTTTGTGGACATCGATCCCCAGACCTTTAACCTGGACCCCAACCAGATTGAAGAGGCCATAACCAAAAAAACCAAGGCTATACTACCCGTGCATCTCTACGGTCAACCCGCTAAGATGGACCTGATTAAAGAAATCTCACAAGAACATGGCATTCCAGTTGTGGAAGACGCTGCCCAGGCACATGGGGCCATGTTCCAGGATGAGATGATCGGATCTATAGGTGATATGGCTTGTTTCAGTTTTTATCCCACCAAGAACATGACCACCAGTGAAGGTGGGATGATAACCACCAACAACACAGAACTTGCCGATATGGCCCGGATACTGAGGGCTCACGGTGAAAAAGAAAGATACCATCATTCTGTTCTGGGATACAATTTCCGGATGACTGACATAGCTGCTGCCATTGGCCTGGTTCAACTTAAAAAACTGGATGGGTTTAATCAGAAGAGAATAGAAAACGCAGAATACCTAACCGAACATTTAAAGAGAATTTCAGATATTGAAGCACCATTTGTCTCCCCCCAAGTGAAACACGTATTTCACCAGTACACTGTGAGGGTTAAAGATGGAAAAAGGAATGATGTGATGAACTTCCTCAACCAGGAAGGAATTGGAACCGGAATACATTACCCTGTCCCTATTTACAAACAGGAACTCTACCAGAACCTGGGGTACAATGATAACTGTCCCCTGACTGAAAAAGCAGCCTCTGAAGTTTTATCCCTCCCAGTACATCCATCTTTATCCGTAGAAGAACTGGAAAAAATAGTGATTTCACTGGAAGCCGCTTCTGATAAGTTTTTCTAGATTCAAAACCAATTATTCTTTTTATATTTTTTTTAATCTATTTTAAGTTAATTTTTGAGGTTAATCCATTTTTCAGGGATATTCCTCGAACTAACTAAAATCAGTAAGCATTAATCAAATAGTCTATTCATCCCAGTTTTTTCTCTACTGAGTGCACCTTATCGGCCATGGTTCGGTCACGATCCCTGCGGTCGTCGATCTTGACACTGGTCACCACACGCTGGGAACCTGCCTTAAAAACTGCTTCATGAGCAATTTTAATGGCATCAAAGAGTTCATCTGGATTTTCAGCTTCCAAAAGGGTTCCCATCCCGCTTAACTGATATTTGATTCCAGCTTCATCTAATGCAGCCACGGCAGCGGCCACATATTTGCTGAGACTGGTCCCGGGGGTGCCTAGGGGGATTACGGTCAGTTCTGCAGATATCATAATGATTTTTATGTTCAGCCAGCCATATATTTTTTATGCAACACCTGGATTACCAGAACTTCAATCAGGAACTTGAAAATAAGGTTAAAAAAGTAATAACCGATTATAATTTGATAGATGAAGGTGATAGGGTAGCAGTTGCTCTTTCAGGGGGTAAGGACAGCGTTTTAACCCTGCACATTCTGGATAAACTTCTAAAGGAAAATGAGTTTGATTTTGAACTTCTGGTCATTGCCATTGATGAGGGAATATCTGGTTATCGTGAAGAGGGAACTGAATCTGCCCGGAATAATGCATCTGGACTGGGAGTGGAGTATCATGAAGTATCACTGGAAAGTGAGATGGGATTCTCCCTGGACGAGGCGGCTAAGTTTTTCCAGACGGCATGTGTTCCGTGTGGTGTTTTCAGACGTTACCTCCTGAACCGCACCGCCCACCAGCTGGGTGCGGATAAACTGGCCACGGGTCACAACCTGGATGATGAAATTCAGTCTTTTCTAATGAGTTTCGCCCGGGCGGATGTGCGGCGTTTCGCCAAGTTCGGACCGAAACAGGAACGCATCCACCCTAAAATGGTGCCACGCATTAAACCACTATGGCTAATACCAGAAAAAGAGGTGGGTGTATGGGCAGTTATGAATGAAGTAGATGTGCACCTGGCAGAATGTCCATATGCTCATCAATCCCTCAGGTCACGATTAAAAAATTACCTCAACCATCTGGAAGAAGACCGGCCAGGCACCAAAATGAACCTCCTTGAATTTTTCCAGAAAAACCTGCAGATAGATAAAAAACAGGTTAAAATTCACCAGTGCAAGATATGTGGCGAACCATCATCTGCTTCTATCTGCCAGGCCTGTGAGATGCAGGAATTCATAAAAAAGGAATTAGAATGAAAACGATTTAATGAATGGGATTGGAATTAATGAAGAATATGGGGATGTTGGGATAAAAGTTAGTTAATGAATATAGATTGCAATTAATTCGGATAAATGATTATGATGGGTATGCTGGAGATTAACTGACTAAACGGGTCACAGTTCCGACTCCTTTACTTTTTCCTTCCCTGAATATTAATTTTTGGCCTTCACGGATAGCGTAAGGTCGGTATTTGAATCTCATTCTTATGGATCCTGTGTCCCCTGCAGATAGATACTCCTGGTCAATAGGTCTAAAACAACTGGTTTCGGCTATGGTCTCGATGTGGGTTATGCACTCGTAACCATCCTTAATGGTGGTGGGGTGCACCAATATAGCCACATCCGCGTCAAATTCCCTCACTGCACGTGGATTGTAATCTGGGTGGCATATGATCATCCCTCTCCTAATTTCATCCATTTCCACACCGGCAATGGAAATTCCCACCACTTCACCCACACCAGCACTTTCTTTTCGATAATGGTGCATTTCAATGGTTTTAACATTTACTGGAAGGAAATCACCCGAACTCGAAGGTCCTAAAATAAGTTTTTCACCCTTTTTAACCTTTCCTTGTCGTATGGTGCCACTTACCACAGTTCCCACTCCCAGAACTGAGTAGATCTTATCGATGTACATCATAAATGGCTTCTGGGAATCTTCCTCATGGGATGGCATTTTAAGGCCCGAAAAAAGCTGATCTAATAGTTCAAGTCCCTCACCAGTAACAGGGGATGCTTTAATAACCGGCACCAGATGTTGGTTCATGTTTTCTGTTAAAAAATCCGTATCTTCAATGGTTTTCACCATGTAGGGTATTCTTCCCACCAGTTTCAACAGGTCGAAGATCTCCTGCCGAATATTCTTAATTTGCTCCTCATTCACCATGTCAATTTTAGTCATTACCACTATAACTGGTAGTTCCATGGCTAAAATTATCCCCAGATGTTCTCTGGTGATATGGGTGGGTCCCTGGTCCGCTGCCACCACTAGCAGGCCATGACTCAGCTTTTGCCCCACAATACCTCTGATGGTGGTGCGGAGCCAGGGTTCATGGCCCACAGTGTCCACGAAAGAAATCAGTTTATCGCACTTTTCCACCATAAATGCTTTATCCCTCTTGTTAAGAGGGTTCTTAATACGTACTGGTCCTCCATTTTTGAATCCATATACTGCGAAGGACAGATCAGCGGACAAACCCCGTTCTATCTCATGTTTTTGAACATCCAGAAATATGCGGGTGCTCCCTGAACCGGTGTCCAGTGTTCCGGTGGTTAGGGTTCCCACCAGGGTGCTTTTACCATGGTCCACGTGACCGGCAACTCCAATAAGTAAATGATCGCCTTTGCTGTTATGCCGGCGGCTGATAATTACCTTGGCAACTTCACCCCTGCCCGCAGTTTGCTTTTCCACGTCCGTGATTTTGGCATTTATTTCACGGGCCAGTTCACCCAGAACATGGAGGGATTCGTCCATTGTGGATTTTCCCAGTCCAACCAGCAGACCGTCATCATCCACTCCAATAAAATAAATGGCCTCACCATGGCCTCTTTCCAGACGGTATTTCATCTGGGATGCTAGTTGTTGTTTGCGTTCAGTAAAAAGATGAGTATTAGAATTAAGATTTTCTTTGAATTCTATGTTTTTTCTCTCACCTCTGCGGGTAAGATTATAGAAATTTCTACTATTCATACTAGATCAAGATGTTTTGTTAATATCTCTTTATCTAAGTATTCACCCTTCACTATGGTATAAGATAGTATATATACATCTCCTAATTTATATGAAAAAAGTAAAATGGATAGTATTCAGCTTGATTTTGCATTATTACGCTGGAAATAATAGGTTTATTTATAAAAAGACTCGGGGTATATTGATATACTAAAATATTTGTATAGAAAATAAGTAATAGTATTGTTTGGGATCATCATACAAATACTTGGTTTTTGCAACAAGCTAATTCTATCAACCTGATGGGATGCAGCTAGTCGTGGGGATCTTACTTTATCCAACTAAAGTTCAATGATAATAATTTTTTCTGTCCATAGTTAGGTTAGTATATACTACTTCATCCATAGTTGTATAATACTTCATCCTATAATATAATAACAGGGGGAAATAATTATGGGACAATTGGAAAAACTTAAAAAAATAACAATGCCAACAGCTATGTTATCATCTAAAGCCGTTTCAAATGTAATAATGTATAGGATAAAACCCAGTAAAATAATGACAGTTACTCCTGCAGGATATTACATAACAAAAAGTCATGTTGGGAGTAATCCTACAGCATTCAATACTGTGAAATCATTTTAATTTTTTTATCTAGTTCATTGAGTATACATATAGTTAAGAATATGGGAATTTAATTATAATCACAGGGTGGGTTAATAAGTATTCAAGCAACTACCACAACTACCCGGTAAAAAACCACTATAGCATGGAAATAATAGGGATAAAATGGTAAAACTGAAAGGATTTGACAATATAGAACTAAAGAAAGAAAAAATTATGAATATTGGAAGTATAGCCAGAATTAACCAAGTTATAGGCATACTAAAAGGGTTAGAACCTACTAAGGAAATAGAAGAGTGTATTGAAATACTGGAAGAAGTAAAAAAGATAGAAGGATGGTAAGGGGTTAAACTCATAACCTGTAACCAATACACCACTAAACTATTCAAGTAATATGCTAGATACTTATTCTTTCATAAACTAATCCAGTTAAGGTTTATTTATTATTTAGGAATTTTTTTTAGGGAGATTATTTTTGAAGACTTAAGAATAATATGATACAATGTTAAAGTTTTTAGTTTATGCAATTTTTAGGATTAAGTTTGATTTATTAAGATGCAGATGATGTTATGAGTTCATAATTTATCGGCAGTAGTAAAGTAGACTCCACCATACTTTTCTTCCTGAAGTTCTTGCACCTTTTCAGAGGCTGTTTGATGGTCTTCAGTTTTAGCTATGATTCTCCTCTGAGCAACCTTCAAATTCTTCCCACAAACGCATTTCTTCACGTTTACACCTTCTTTGGCATATACTGCCCTTCCACAGTCACATCTGAATATCAAGTACATTTAAACCAACTCATCTAACTGTTTTTAAATGAATTACTAAAAATCTATAAATCCCATTTATTTCATGCCATAGAAGTCATGTATGGGGTATGTCCATTAAATGTTTCATTAAATTTTACACACTTACATGCCCATTAATTTATTGATCAAGGGCAGGAGAACGTTGGGTATGGATAGGAAGACTCCGATGGTGGTGCCGATGTTGGCCCCCACCACCACCAGTAGTATTCTAAATAATCGGTTATTCCAGAGGTCACGCAGACTTTCACTCTTGGATAGGCTGGCCAAGTCATCCATGGAAACTCCCCTCAATTTGGCCTCCACTATTCCTGCAAACCATCCTGCGGCCAGAAGGGGGTGTATAGCGGTGAAGGGGGCTACTATAAATGCAGTGATAGCAGAAGGGATTTTAGATCCAGCTAAAAGAGATCCGACAAAGGCCAATCCCCCTGTGAGTAGAACAAACTCCAGAATTCCAGATTGGATGTTGATCCCCTGCAGGAATGCAAGTACAAATATTATTATGAATAATGCCGGTATTGCAAATAAGATCACTTTAGTGGCACTGATTTTTGATTCTTTTAACTCCATAAGCTGGTAAAGTGGAGGTATGTCCTGGGGGTTTTCCATGTTCTTTTGAATTCCCTTTTTGTGACCGGCCCCTACCACAGCTACCACATTTCCTTCCAGATCCAGGAGCCTTTGAGCCATGAACGCATCCCTTTCTGCCACCAAAACCTCATAAGCACGGGGAGACATCTCCTGGAAGTAACCCATGACTTCTTCCAAGGCATCGCCCTGTTTTATATCTTCAATATCTTCAATAGCCTCATCTTTACTGAAAAATGATGCTATGATGCTGTAAATGAACTTGGCCTTTTCCCAGAAACTCATTCGATTCAAAGCCCGTTTAAGGGTGATCTGAATGTCACGGTCAATAAGGGCGACCTTGGCTCCGGCTTCTTCGGCGGCTTCTGCTGCGGCCAGCATTTCTGAGCCGGGTTTAACCCCCACTTCATCTCCAATCTTTTTCTGGAAGTAGCTGAGAAACCCGCTCACCAAGAACATGGTGAAATTATTGCCCTTTAAGATTTCCCGTATTTTTATCTCTTTATCCTGTTGAACACCATTCTTCTCGTTGAGAAGGTTCTGATAACGGGCTGCGTCAAGTTCCACGGCTACAATGTCTGGTTCACTCTCTAGGATGGTATTTCTTACTTCTTCCACACTCTTTTCTGATACGTGGGCTGTACCAATGATTGTTAAATTGTCAGGTGCCATTAAATCACTCTAAATTCAACTAGAAAATTATTTCAATCCATAATTAAAATTTTTTTAATAAATTTTCTGGTTCTTTCAGTTATAATATTGAGCCTATAGATATAATGTAGGCATATAAAAAGCTTGTCCTTTACTTAATTTTAATCCTTCATTTATTCTAAAATTCTTATTAATCCATCTTTAAATTCAGGTACCAAATGTGATTTATCTCGCTGGAGACAGAAGTCCACGTCTTCCCCAAATCCCAGTTTCCTAAGATTCCTTGCTGATCGGGAGTTTGTCACAGCTTGATCCACCAGTTGGGGGTTTTGAATTGCCATACATGCTGATTGGGCCATTTCATCCAGTTCCTGATCCCGCAAGTGGGAGATTATTTCACCAGCACCCAGGAAATCTTCTATGGCGAATTTTCCCCTCACCCCAGCCATAACCACTTCTATATGGCTGGTTGCGATTTTCCTGGCCTTCTCTGCAACTGCCTGAGCATTTATAAAGGAACCTATGAGTGCACGGCCCCTGATTCCTTCCAGGATCCGGGTCCCGTTACTGGTGGTGATGATCAGGGTTTCACCGCGTAAGTTCTGGATTTCCAGGGGGGAATTTCCAACATCGAATCCTTCAATGGTTGCCCCTCCCCTTTCACCTGCCAGGAAGGCCTGATGTTCGGGGGCAATAGCCAGAGCTTCTTCTATCTCCAACGTGGGGATGATATTGGGGATTTTTTCCAGGGCCACGGTGATGGTGGTGCTGGCGCGTAAAACATCAACCATGATGGCCACATCTTTAGAAAATGATCTCTCAAAACTCAGGGAAACCTTCATAATAACACCAAAAATAGATATTAAAGGGGAAAAAATAAGATTTTTATTCCTTATTCATTCAGGAACCTTCTCAGCAAAGGCGAATCTTCTCCTCACCGAGGTTATTCGAACCTTAATTTCTTCACCTACCTTTGTTTCAGGTACAAAGACTACGAAACCGTCAATTCTGGTGATTCCATCGCCTTCTTTACCTAAATCTTCAATTTTAACCTCATATTCCTCCCCTTCTTTTATAGGGGCCGTTTTTGGGGTTTCATCTGCTCCAAACAATGTATTCACATCCCGAGACCAGTATAAAAAGGTCTTGTTATGTTCTTTTTTTGTTTTATTTATTATTTAAATTCTTTGGTAGCCCTTGATTGGTTATTTCACAATGAGAAATTCCACAGTTTGTGATGGTTTATATCATCTAATTTTACCTAATTATAAAATTAATTTACTTAGACTACATTAAAAATTTAGATATAATATATATCCCCAATTTTTATTCAGAATCAGCTGGGGTTTTTGCCATGAATTCTTTTATCCACCTCTCTTCAGCCTTTAAAAGTAGTAGTGATCTACTGTAAATAGCTATAAAGTTATAAGGCAAATTGTTTTCTTCTTGTATTTTTAATACGTATTCAAGAGAATAAATACGGGTCTTCGACTGATTTCAAATAAAGTTCAAGACTTTGAATTAGCTCGCTATGACTTAAAACATACATGTTTGAAAGTCCCAAGTCGAATGGGTAGATTATTTTGCCTTTTTTTGACAAAATTGTTTTAATTTTTTTCTTTAAGACCAATTTACCTTCATCAGTTATGTAATAAACTTTTCTGGATGTTTGCCCTCCATTCTCAGCTTTAATATTACTTTGCACTAATTTGATTGTTTCAAGCTGTTCTAGAATGTTGTGTATGGATGAAAACTCAATATCAGCCCAGTTATCCATCCCTCTTTCTCCATAATTTCTTGGATTCGGTAGGCGTAATGATGATGCTCATATAAAATTCCCAATACTGCGGCCTCTTGATGGGATAGATCAGTCATGTGATTTAGTATGATTCTGATAAATAAAAGATTTTCAATATTAATATGATGGTCTTGTTTATAGAGACTATTCAGGGCGTCCTTTTTGCATATAGGGCTTTCATTACATTAGATCTATTCCTGGACTTTAGATTTATCCCGGGACCAAGAAAACAAATTATCAATACAATTTTATAATAAATTTTTTTTTAAAAATTTAATTTTTTACAATTGAGATTATACAAGAACAATTGAGTATAGGGAATATATTAGAAGGTAATTATAAGGTAAAGAAATTTCATTATATACTAAAGTAAAGAAATCTCGTTAACACGATTATTCTGCACGATTATAACTACTAAAACAGTCAAATTTATATGGATTTGTAGTGGTTTACAATATGGATTTTATCACAAGCCTAATTTATCGCAAACTAATATTTGTATTAGGTAATCAATTACAGAAACCCACATTTTTCAGAAACCCAATCGTTTGCAGTAACTTACTTAGTGTAAATATATTATTGTTAATGAAACGATAGCGAATTTGAGGTAGGCTCATGAAAATATATACCACGCCCATGTGCCAGGAAGTTGTTAGACTGGCTGGTGTTTCAAAGTACACTGTAAAGCAGGACAACAATTTTGAAGGTGTTGATTTGGCTATAGTCCTCTCTGAGACTGATACAAGCACTCCGGCAATTAAAATTAAGTTAAATACTTTTAAACAGATTTATGAAAGTATTGATCTTATTTCAAACACTTTGGGAACGGAAAAACTGGATATGGGGGAGTGGGGGGATGATTATTCCCTTCATGTTTGCCGAGAAAGGGAAACAATGGATGAAAGGAAAAAAATAAAAGTTAAGGTTTACTCTAAATTCATTAGAGAGATAGTTGATGACATGGGATTTTCCCTGGTGACAAAAAAACCGGACTTTCTAGTTTTTCCGGACTATCTGAAAGATGACCCTAATGGTGATATCCGGGAGGAAATAAAATTTATGGGGATTCGGGCTGTGGAAATTCCCTCCCACAAAAATACCCCATTTAATCCCCTGGAAAGAGCACAGATGAGATATAATATTCTGGAGAGTAGATTATGTACGAAACCCTAACCTATACTGGAGGAGTTCACAAGCACGAAGAGATAACAGAGCTTATCGAGGATCTGGGAGGTTTCGTATTGCAGGAGACCACCACTCAGATGGATCTGGTCCTCACCCTAGCAGTGCCTGTGGAAGATGTGGATAAAGTTGAGGAAAAGTCCAGGGAACTTCTGGGGAAAATTAAAAGAGCACCAATGGCAGGAACAGAAATTGCCATTGTATCACCCACACTGGCCAGACAGCACCTACCTCATTCTGCTTGTGATATCTCTGAGTATCTTCGACGTTATGGGGCTAAGGATAACATGATTGGCCTCTCCCGGGGAGCGGGAAAGGGAATATCGCGCATTTCAGAGGATGAAAAAAGACTCATTGAAGAGCATGATCTGGCAGTTTTTGCCTTGGGGAGTTTCAAGGAATGCATCATGAACAAAACTCATCTATTCGCTGACATCGACATCCCCGTGGTGGTAACTGGTGCTCCCGAGATGAATGTAGAGGACATACCAGGGGCCACAGCTTATGTGAGTGGGTTGGGCAGAATCCCCCGTCGTTTAAAAAGAGGGGAGAACATCCGTGCCCTCAGGAACCTGGCAGATGTTGTTGAGGACATTCTCGACAATCGACGTAAAGAAATGATGGATGATCCACCTATAGTCCCCTCCATATTGGTGAAAACAGAAATTGAAAACCAGGTAGAAGCAGTAAAGGAAATCTATTCCCCTGCACCCATAGTCAGTCAGCTGGATGGGGTGAGAGTCAAATTGGACTTTGATAAGTACAAAGACCAGATTGCCGAAGTGAAGGTGGATGATTACCGTCTGGGGGATGTCTCTGAGATTAAAAAATCCCTGATGTATGACTACACTCTGGTGAAACTATTACCAGAAACTTCGATAATTTAAAAACACTGGTATTTAACAAAAAATAACTGATATTTAAACAAAATAAGTCATATTAAACATGGAATTCATTTTTTTTAATAGTTATAAGAATCTCCTAAGTATAATCTGTGATATTGAGAGTATCCGCTTTGAATGCTTTGATAAAAAATATATGATTATAACATTTTAATCTTGAATTCGGAATTAATAGGAAAATGGATCACTGGTTGCCGATCACTGATTAAATGGTTAAAAGGAATCTTTAAAGGCGGTTAAAAAAATGAGAAGAATCCTGCAGTATGCAATGTTCATATCCCTATTTTTCGTGGGATTTTTAGCCCTAAACTATTATGTTTTTTTTGGAATGTCATTTCTGTTGGGTTTGCCCATGGATAATGGATTTTACATAATAATGCTTATTGCAGCACTTTCCTATCCTGTGGCCACCCTGATTGAACGGACAGTTTCCAATAACTTCACTCGAATATTCTACACTGCAGCATCAGCTTGGATGGGAATATCATTCTATTTACTTTTCGCTCTAATCGTCTACCTGGTATTTTCCTGGTTTGTTCCGATTCCCCGCGAAAGTGCTGGTATTTTAATAGCGATACTGGTAACGGTTATCAGTACATATTCCATTTATAATAGTTACACATTGAAACTTGTAAAAATAGAGATACCATTAAAAGGTTTAAATGAGGATTTGAAGGCAGTACATCTATCAGACATTCACATTGGTTCCATAAGAAACTCAGGTTACATGGAGAGAATCGTTAATGAAACCAATAAATTAAATCCTGACTTGGTTTTTATAACCGGGGACATGGTTGATGGCAGTGCAAGGTTGCACAAACATACATTTAATGCCATTAACCGTTTGAATGCACCTGCATTCTTTGTGACGGGCAATCATGAAACTTACGAAGGATTGGATGAAGTCTTCCGGGTTCTGGAAGGCACTAAGCTGAGGATTCTTCAGGGGGAACTGGTTGACTTTAAAGGAATTCAGGTAATAGGTGTGGGATATTATTATGGGAGAGACCATCTTAAAAACACCCTCTCACAGCTGGAAATTAACAATGAAAAACCAGCAATCCTCCTTTATCATCTCCCCCGGGAGCTGGAGAATGCCCATGAAGCAGGTATCGACCTGCAACTTTCAGGCCACACCCATAATGGGCAGATGATACCATTCAATTTCCTGGTTAAACTGATGTTTCCGTATATTCAAGGATTGTACGAGTACAATGGAACCAAGTTGTATGTGTCTCAAGGTACTGGTACTTGGGGTCCTCCCATGAGACTTGGTTCAAGGTGTGAAATGACTTTAATCACATTAAAACAGGACTTAAATTAAAAAAATACTTCTAAAAGAGTATTAACTAGGAAGGATGTTATTTTTTAACTTTTTTTAACTTTTTTTAACTTATTTTAACTTATTTTAACCTACTGATATTTATCAGAGGTATCTAAATGAAATCAACAATGAATCATCTAAAATCTAAAGGAGAAAAATTAGGGGAGTACTCGGAAAATCGTTTAGAATATGGGATTATGGGAAAAATTACCCTGTTATTCTTTCCTAACTCCAAAAAAATTAATACATTCTATTAAATCCTCAAATGCTATTAACTCTGTCTTAAGCACATCATTTTGGCTAAGAGTGCCACTCATCTCACCATCAACACTGAGTTTATCCGGGCCTCTGGCAACAATGCGTTCTGTACCATCCCT
>NZ_JACRGA010000019.1:0-27500 GCF_016217785.1 Methanobacterium sp. | reverse complement strand
CCCCCGGTACTGAAGGACACGGAATACCAACCGTATGTTATGTGAGTGGAATAATTGGAGGACTTCTAGGAGGAATTGGTGGTGGACTTGCTTACTGGGCAGTCTATGAATCACTGGTAACATTACCTGCATATGCTCCATTAATATCCGGACAGACATCAATTGCCGCTGCAATGGTGGCGGGAATATTCGCGTTAGGTCTGTTCTTTGTAAATGCAGTGCTTGCTTCCTACAATATTGGAGGAACCATTGAAGGATTCCACGACCCTAAATTCAAAAGAATTCCTAAGGGAATTGTGGCCTGTCTTTTAGCATCCATAGTAACTGGACTCATAGGAGTATTATTACTTAAAGGAGGTGTATTCTAATGTCAGTAGCAGCAGGCGGCGGCGGCGAATCCGCAGTTGACCCAAAAATGACCGCTGGTATTGGAATAATAGGTGGACTAATAGGTATTTATTTAACACCAATTAACCCTGTACTCGGACCTCTTCTGGCAGCCTTAGGTGCTGTTTGTGCCATAATATGGGGTGCTGACGCCATTGCCCGAGTAGCCAGCTACGGTTTAGGTACTGGTGTACCTTCCATTGGATACATGTCACTAGCTGTAGGTGTCATAGGCACCCTTGCAGGTCTTGCTGGCGGTATCATGATGGGCTCAGCCTACACCATGCTAGCCCCATTACTGGGAGTAGTTCTGGCTGTGGTTTTAGGTGGAGTAATCGCCTTAATAGCTAAAAAGGTAATAGGAATGAAAATACCAGTTCTGGTAACTGGTACTATGGAACTTACTGGTGCAGCTGCCATATCCGTCCTCGGATTCTCAGCAGCAATTGCCGGAAGCTATGCCATGGCACCAATATTAAAGTCAGTGGTTGCCACTGGTTTCATTGGACTATTATTCATCCTGAATACAATGGCTATCCAACACCCATTCAATGCATGTTTAGGACCACAGGAAGACAGAACTCGAACCCTAAAACTGGCAGCATCCACAGGTTTCATGGCCATGGCCATAGTAGGACTCTTAGGTATGGGCTCCTCTAAAGCATGGTGGGTTATTTCCATCATTGGTGCTTTAGCTTGGTTCATATCCATGAGAATGTTCCTGCAAGCATCCAAAGACGATGCAGCATCTGTGGCATGGTCCGGTATGTGGCCTAAAGAGGAGGAACACTAGGAGGAATAAAAATGGAAATGTTACCACTCGTCAAAGTAGTTCCTGAAATGAATTTAACTCTGGACCCCACTACTGGTATGATAGGTGCGGCTTTAGGCCGAGATGTCGTCATCGTATCCATGGACGGAGTAAATCAACAATTAGATGAATTAGAGGTTGCAGTAGAAGATTTATACACAGCCCTAGATCCAACTACCGTGTCTGAAGGTTCCTATCCTGGAAGGGAAGGAACTTACATGATGGCCGGTACCTTAACCAACCTGGTTTACGGATTTGTATTAGGACTTGTGCTACTGTTGGCCCTATTGTTATAGGAGGTGTTAAAGTTGGCTGAAAAGAAATCACCAGCAGAAGGATGGCCTGTAATAAACGGGGACTACGTAGTAGGCGACCCAGAAAGTCCTGTTGCAGCCACAACACTGGCTTCCCACATTGAACAGATTGCAGTGGATGCTGGAGCAGCAATATCCGGACCCTGCAAAACTGAAAACTTAGGGATCGAGAAGATGCTTGCAAATCTGATCTCAAACCCCAATATTCGCTTTTTGATCCTAACTGGATCAGAAGTGCAGGGACACATCACTGGTCAGAGTATTGAAGCTCTCCACGAAAATGGTGTTGACCCTGAAAAGAGGAAGATAGTCGGTGCAACTGGGGCCATTCCCTTTATAGAAAATATACCCGATGAAGGAATCGAAAGATTCCAACAGCAAATGGAAATTGTAAGCATAATTGACGTAGAGGACGCTGCTACCATACAGTCCAAAGTCAAAGAATGCATTGACAAAGATCCAGGAGCTTTCGAAGAAGAAGCAATGGTTATTGAAGTGGAAGAAGATGGAGAAGAAGAAGAAGGTGAAGAAATACCTCCAGTCGCTCCTGAAACCGCTTTAATCGAGGCACGAATGCGAAACATCCAGACCCAGGTGAAATCCGTCGGTGGTCTACAGAGGATGAACGCAGGTATGTACTCCGGTAAAGTTCAGGGAATAATGATAGGCCTAGTCTTCATCCTGACCATTGGAACCATACTGCTCTTGAAATAATGGGGGTTTTTAGATGTTAATATCAAACAAACCTAATATTCGAGGCATAAGAAAAGTAGCAGCAGATGTAAAATACCGAACCCAACTAATTGGAAGAGATCAGAGACTGTTCTCAGGACTCATAGCCACCAGAATTTATGGTATGGCACTGGGTTTCATACTGGCAGCTCTCCTAGTGGGTCTCCCAGTGGTATGGGTATTACTGACCAGTACGGGGGCATAATAAGATGGCAGACGAAGAACAAAATGTTATACCTCGTGTTATTGTCCCTGCAGAAGAATACAACAAAGCTAATGAAAGATTAGATGAGATGGACGAAAAGGTTGAATTCACCTGGGGTGAAATCAACCAGAGAGTCGGTCAACAAGTTGGCAGGGATATTGGTATTTTATACGGAATAATAATAGGACTAATAATCCTGTTTGTAGCATTCAAAGTAGTGAAAGTAGGAGCGATCCTATCCACCTTTGGAGGAGTCTAATTCAAGGAGGTTTACTTATGATAAGGTTTGACAAGGAACAAGTGGTTATAGATGTTGCCGGCGTCAAAGTTGGTGGACAGCCAGGCGAATACCCCACCGTTTTAGCTGGAACCATATTTTATGGTGGACACAAAATAATAGAAGATGATAAAGCAGGAGTTTTTGACAAAGATAAAGCAGAAACCCTGATAAACACCATGGTAGAAATGCAGGACGTCACCGGAAACCCATGTATCGTCCAGACCTTCGGTCAAACACCCGAAGCAATAGTTAAATATCTGGAATTCGTGGGCGAAGTATGTGAAGCACCATTCATGATTGATTCAACTTCAGCAGAAGCTAAAGTTGCCGGTGCAAAATACGCTGATGAAGCAGGACTAGCTGAAAGAGCCATATACAACTCCATAAACATGGCTTCCGAAGCTGATGAACTGCAAGCCGTTGCAGACACTGATATATCCTCATCCATCGTTCTGGGATTCAACCCCATGGAACCAGGTGTAGAAGGTAAAATCAACATCTGGGAAAACGGTGGAAGTGTCCTGGATACAGGACTTATGGAAATGGCTGAAGGATGTGGAATCACCAAACCATTCATGGACGTTGCTATAACTCCATTAGGACAAGGTGCAGGACCTGCCCTCAGAACCTCATACGCTGTTAAAAGCAAATGGGGATTACCTGTGGGAAGTGGTATCCACAACGTGCCATCTGCATGGGACTGGCTCCGAGGATACAAAAAACCTGTGGAAAAAGGTGGACAGGGACACGCAGAAGCATGGCCTGTTTGTGACGTAGGATCCAACCTCATCCAGCAAGCTGTGGGAGGGGACTTCGTACTATTCGGTCCTATCGAAAACGCCTCAATGGCTTTCCCAGCTTGTGGTATGGCTGATATCTTCATGGCTGAAGCAGCTAAAGATATCGGAACCGAACCTGTGGAAGAACACCCATTCTTCAAACTGTTATAGGCGTAATACGCCTATACAACTTATTTTTTTTTGTTTCTTAAAATATCGGATTATATGTCTTTTCTAAGGTTATAATAGCGTTTTATTATTGAAATAATTAGTTTATCCTTTTAATTATTGTTTAGATTTATCTCCTTGTTGTTTTGAGAAAACTAAAAATAATAACTTTTATATATGTGAGACAACCATTGTTTACACTGGCTTTCGGAAATAGATCATATGATCAAATCACAAACGTCACTTAAGGTATTAACATAAAATATAAATAATGGAAAACGGAAACCTTATGCCGGTGATATGTTGTTAATGATAATTGCACTTATCGGAGTTTTAATAATTGCTTTGGTTATAGTAATAAAATCAGCCGATGTATTTGTGGATAGCATTGTAGAGATAGGCGGAGCTTTGGGTATATCCCAAATAATTTTGGGGGTAACGGCTTCTGCCATTGGTACTTCTCTTCCTGAGTTTGGATCAGCAGTAGTTGCATCATTAACTGGGAGTACAGATCTAGGTGTAGGTACAGTAATTGGTTCAAACATTTGGAACATAGCTGGTATTTTGGGAATATCTGCTGCCGTTGCCGGAGTAATTCAGACAAATAAAGCTGGATTGGCACGGGATTGGTTGATGACTCTTATTACAGGGTTAATTCTCCTGTTTTTCATGTTATTTGGGGATATAAGTTGGCCTGCAGCGGCAGTCATGATTATAGCATACTGTTTCTATTTATGGATTTTAATTAAAGCACAGAAGAAACACAGTAATGAAACCAGTCATCAAGATGAAAGCCAGGAAAAGCAGCTTAAAGAAAACAATAACCTAGAAGAAGACCTTGAGAAAAAATCTGAGGAAAAGGTTGTGAAGAATGTTACTAAAAAAACTTACCTTTATGTTCTTCTTGGTATAGCGGGGTTAATTGTTGGTTGCAGACTCCTGGTTTACAGTGCTGATGAACTGGGCGGTATGTTTGGTATATCTGATATGGTAATGGGGTTATTTGTCCTAGCTATTGGTACCAGTATACCTGAACTGGTGGTGACCTTAAGCTCTGCTATGAAAGGACTCCATGATCTTTCACTGGGAACTGTACTTGGAAGCAATACCTTCAATATTCTAATTGGAATTGGAATTCCTGCCTTGCTGTTAAATGTTCCCGTGGATAGAATTTCTTTAACCTTTGATGCTCCGGTTATGATCTTTGTAACCCTTCTGTTAATGGCACTCATAAAAATGGGTAAAGGCAAATTAAATAGATGGGGCGGAATAGTATTAATGATAACTTACATGGCTTATGCTATAATCAGAATATTCATACTATCTTAATAGGTGATAAAAATGTACGAAAAGATACTGGTTGCAACCATGGGCGAATACATGGATCCCATAATTGAACATACATTGGATATTATTCAGGAAAGAGAAACTGAAGTAATAGGTATTTATGTGGTGGAGACTTCTGTACCATTTTTAACTCCTAAAAAGGTTAAGGAAATGATGGTTACTGAGTTAACTGCTAAGGGTGAAGAAATTCTGGATAGTATGAAACAGGAATTCCAGTCACCCAAACATTACATGATAAAATTCAGGGGAGTAATGCGTGAGGGTAGTCCTGCAGATGAGATTGTGAAGGTTGCCGAAGATGAAGGTGTTGACCTTATAGTCCTGGGAACCGGTAAGAACATCGTGGACAAACGTTTACTGGGCAGTGTTTCAGAAAAAGTCGTACACTCAGCTCCCTGCACCATACTACTGGTGAGAACCAGTTAACTGCTAATAATCTTTTTTTATTTATTCTTTGGAATAATATTCTCAATAATGATATAAACAGTAAGCATGATAATTGGAATTTTTCATTTTTGAATAAAGTTCCTAAATAGGATATTTCAAATAAGATATTTATTATAATATAGTATTACTAAATAATCTACGTATCTGTTTAGACAGCAAAATATTTATAATGGCAGACGGAAACCTTATTCCGGTGATGTATTGATTGAAATAGTCGCACTTCTAGGGGTATTAGCAATTTCCCTAATAATAGTAATAAAATCTGCGGATCTTTTCGTTGATAATTTAGTTGATATTGGTGGAGCTTTAGGAATATCTGAGATAATTTTAGGAGTAACAGCTTCTGCAATTGGAACTTCTCTTCCGGAATTTGGGTCAGCAGTGATAGCCTCTTTATCTGGCAGTGTAGAGATAGGGGTGGGGACCGTTATAGGTTCAAACATATGGAATATAGCGGGAATTCTAGGTATATCAGCCGCTGTAGCAGGGTTAATTCGCACTAACAAGGAAGGATTAACTCGTGATTGGCTTATGATGCTGATTAGTTCTTTAATTCTAATATTTTTCATGTTATTTGGGAACATAAACTGGATAGCTTCGGTAGTCATGATTACAGTATACTGTTTTTATATGTGGATTTTAATCAAATCACAAAGGAAACATAGTGCTGATGAAAAAACCAAGATAGAACCGATAAAACCAGAACCTATAACTAAAAATCCTGAAAAACAGGAGGGTCCGAAAAAGGCCATAAACAAAAAATCAATAGCATTTGTAGTTATGGGATTGATTGGACTAATTGTGGGCTGCAGGCTTCTGGTTTACAGTGGAGTGGAACTGGCTCATATTGTTGGTATACCTGAGATGATAATGGGGCTCTTTACACTAGCCATTGGTACCAGTATCCCTGAACTGGTGGTCACCCTTTCTTCAGCCATGAAGGGATTGCATGATCTTTCCATAGGTACAGTACTGGGAAGTAACACCTTCAACATTATAATCGGAATTGGAATACCTGCACTGATCCTAAGTGTGCCTGTGGAAACACTTTCTTTGACTTTTGATGCTCCGGTTATGATATTTGTGACTGTTTTATTGATGGCACTTATAAAAATGGGTAAAGGAAAATTGAACAGAGTTGGAGGCATAATATTGTTAGTCACATATCTTGTTTATGCCGTGTTCAGGATATTTGTACTTGGTTAAATTAGGATGTTGATCATGAAGTGATTAATTTATTCACTATAAAAAGAGTTTGTTTTAACAATCAATTCACAATGTTTATATTCATTTTCGATAAACTTAATTTGTATTAATATTATGAAATTGGGGGTATTAAGTTGTCATTTATCAAAAAACTATTAGGTTTGGGCCCAAAGCCAGTTATTGCAAAAAGCAGATACATTACCATTGAAGAAGCTAAAATGGCGCCGTTTACCAAGAAATCTGTGGGCCGAGGTTATGGTGCTATTATGCGTCCTGATGAATATTACATTGTGGGGTCGGTCGAGTTGGGAAACACCACCACCAAGTGCATCCTTACTGCAACTAACCTCAACACCAGCCGAACATATTTACTGGATAAGACAGTAAAAATGACCCGAGACATCAGACCACCTAAAAAGGGTGAAAAAGTTTTTGGAGAGACAGTATGGCATGTGGAGCTTACCAATGAATCCGTATCTGATCTGGTCAAGGAGACTATTCTCGAATCTGTGGAGCGTTCCCAGATAAACATAGAAGATGATTTGGATTTTGTGGTCCGTTCAACCGGGGTCACTGCTGGTTTTGCCTCACCCAAAGAAGTGGGAGAACTCATCATTGCCCTGGCCAATGGTTGCCTGGAGGCAGGGATACCACCAAGTAAGATGTCTCCGTCAATTTCCAAGGACAGTTTGCCAAAAAATTTACAGGATTTCACCCTCTTGGATAAGGTCATGTTCGACGGTGCGGTGGTAAGCGTAGTCCCACCTACTGGTAGAGCAGTGGTAGCAAATGAAATGGAAGGAGAACTGGTAACTGCTGGTATAAAAGCAGGTGCCAAATGGACTAATGTTGATTACCGTAATCCATGTGTTTCAATGGATTTTGGAACCACTCTGGCAGGTAGAATAGTTAACAATGACGAACCATACGCCAGGACCATTGGAAACTTCTGTGGCCTGGCGGGGGCAGTTTCAGATGCCATTATAAGGGGAACAGAAAAGGTGGATAAACGTGGTGGTGCAGCTTTAGATCTCTACACTAAAGATATACTCAAAAAAGCAGATTGGAAAGCTGCTGAAGAGTTTGCTATGCGTGCCCATGAACATGTGGACATAAGAAAAGTTCCAGAAGGAAGGGAAAGATTTGGAACAGTCCCAGTTGATCCTCATGCTGCATATGCTGCTGGAACCACTCTTATTGGATGTGATGTGGGTAAAGATGGTGATGAAATCCCTGAACTCACCAAACTGGGTCATGAAATAATAGAAACAACTGACATGCATACTCTGTTTGCCACACTGGATCATGTAAGTGCCAACGTGGTTAAAAGATTAGTTGTAGAGGCTGCCGATGAAGGGGTTATCCAGGAAGGATCAGTCTTAGGAGTAACTGGCAGGGCAGGGATCACCGGCCGCAAACCAGAACTGGTTTTGGAATTTGCCAAGGACTACTTTGAAAATGTTATATTTGTCTCTGATGCCCTTGCTCTTGGATCAGCAGTGATGGCCCGATGTATGAACTCCATGGGAACACCACACATACCGTTGGGTGGTAGGCAGGGAGGACCCTGCATACTGGGTCAGCGGAGAAAATTACAGAAAAAATAATAATAAAACAATTAACAAAGGTAAAACAATTAAGGGGTCATGGTTTGAAATATTACCATGATTTTCCATGATGTAGTGAAGAATCTTGCCAAGCTTTAAAGTCTTTAAATGGGCTTCAGATGTATTCAAACTTACAGATTCTGTATACTTATAAAAGGACTACACCCACACATACTAATACTTTGTTAAATTTATTGTTAAGATTCTGTTTTGACTAAAAGGGTGGATTATTTCAGGAACTAAACTATTTTAAGAACTAAGATCATATTTGATTTATTCAAGGTTTGATCTTTAACATTTGTGATTGTCATGAAAAGAGTTTTATGGTATTTGATTGCTGGTAGTAAAGGGGGGGTCAACAGGGCCAGAATAATCAAAACCCTTCATGATAGGCCTTACAATGTCAATCAGCTTTCTAAAGAACTTGATCTTGATTATAAAACCATTAAACATCATATGAAGGTCTTGGAAGATCATGATATTATTTTTAACTCCACTGGGGAGAAAAAATATGGGGCAATGTACTTTTTATCGAATCGTATGGAGGAAAATTACCCCATCTTCTTAGATATTCTGAGTAAAATGAAAACTTAAACTAAATTAAAATAATTATGGAATAATAGGAGTTTTATCCTTTAAATCAGTATAGAGGTGATGTGATGCAAGTAGGAGGATATGAAGAGCCTGGAGGGCCTGGATATCATGGAGGAAATGTAACCGGAACGGGTGGGGGAAATGGTACCAGTGTGGGACCGATAAACTTTGATAATTCTCAACTCATTACCATTGATGTTGTGTTGGGAATTGCCAATATCTGCCTTTTACTTATTTTACTGTACATGTACATAGGCAGTTACAGGAAATTCAAATCAGAATTCACCTTTGGTTTAGTTGCATTTGCAATGCTGCTGCTCCTGCAAAATGCACTATTCACTGGATTCTTATTATTACATGAGGGGTTT
Source organism: Methanobacterium sp. (assembly GCF_016217785.1). Lineage (NCBI taxonomy): Archaea > Methanobacteriati > Methanobacteriota > Methanobacteria > Methanobacteriales > Methanobacteriaceae > Methanobacterium > Methanobacterium sp. The sequence goes on along the minus strand of NZ_JACRGA010000019.1, from coordinate 18,255 downwards.
AAAGGTCCAGGAATGGGCAGTCCAATATTCTTTTTAAATATAATAGAATTTTTTGCTCTGTCAGTACTCATTGGAGTAACCCGAGAATAGTCATAGGGTATATTGTCAAGGAATCCTTGGAATAAACCAATAATTTCAGGGAAATCCTTAATAAATATCCTAATAACCTTTTTTTTAGATTCACTTCTATTTTATTGAATTAATTAATCCAATTTTTTTAAGAATAAATTTTTTAGTCAATGATTCCATTTGAATCTTTTTGAATTACTGATCTGTAAACATTACTGATCTGGTAAAGAATTGGGTGTAAACTTGGAATAACTATTTTTAAATAAAATCCTCAATTTTAGTAAACAAAGCAGAATAACGTCCTAAAAATACGAACTGTTCGTATATGTATTATATTTAAGATCAAAAAATTCAAGAATTAAGCCCTTTTTCGATTGAAAAAAATATTGTATAAACAGAATATTTTGGATAGAGATTAAATTATGGATCAAATAAAAGAGAGGATTTCTAATGATTTATGACATAATTATACCCACACTGCCTTTTATAGGGGGTTATTTGTTCACGTACAGTCTTTACCGGCTGAATTTAATAAAAAAAGCAATGCACATTAATGTATGGAACCTGATTATTCTACTGGCTTTCATTGTCTCTGGAGGTGCAGGTTTCATTCTACTCATACTACTTGAATTAGGCGTTTCACTTCCAATAAGTCCGCAGTTACTCTATTGGCATGTTGAACTGGGATTAACTTTAGCCCTGGTAACAATTTTCCACCTGCATACTTACTGGAAGTCTTCCAAGAAAATGTTCATCTCCGAAAAAAGGAGGTCCTGCAGATGAAACTGAAGGAAAAATTGATTACTGCACTTTCATCAGTCCCCCTTATTGCGGCTACTACCATGTCAGGAGCCTGCGCTGCTGGCTGTCCATATGGACGTACCTGTGCCTATCCTGGTCATTGTTCACGTTACACTGATTCTGGTGGAGATGGGGTATGTGATTTATCCGTGTCTTCAACCAGTAGTAATGCCAACACTGAAACAGCATCTTCCTCTTCATCTTCAAGTGATGGGGATAGTTCTTCAACCAGCACGGGTAACTCTCAAACATCGACTTCAACTAATGACCAGTCTGATACCAAGAGTGCCTCAGATCCAGTGAATACCACTCCTGATGCAGACACTAATGCCAGCGCAGCAAGTGATCAGGGAACTGGTATGGACACAGGCAGTGTTCCAGGGGATGATGTAAACAACTATTTCCTTTTTCCAGTGAGTATTCTCTTGGTTTTAGCCTATTTATTTACCCATTACCTTTTTAGTAAAGGTATATTAAAACAGGGCACACACCGAAGGATTTGGAACTTATTACTGACAGCAGGATACCTGGGAACTGGAATTACCGGGGTATTACTGGTATTACTAATAAATATGGGTATTAGATCAGTATTAAATCAATCCATAACATTCTGGCATGTGGAATTATCTATCCTTATGTTTGTTGGAACCCTAATACACATCCATCTCTACCGGAAACCATTTAAGAACATTTTTAAAGTTCTTCTGGGCTTCAAGGCCAAGGAAAGAGGAAGTAAAACAGTTAAATCCAAGGGGATTTCCAAGTAAGAATCCCATTATTTACTTTTTTTACCCTATTCTTTTGATTCTCATCCGATGTGAAAACATTTCATAAATGAACATTTTCATAAACCTTTTCAATTAAATATAAATCATCCTAAAAGTAAAATAGCAGATTAAATAAACATTTTTGAAGAAATAAACATATTCACGGAAATAAAAATATAAAAACTCAAAATCAAAAGGTTAAGCATGGTCATAGCTCTTTTAATGGCAGGTGGAAAGGGAACCCGGATGAATTCGGATCTGGAAAAACCCCTGACAATCGTTAAGGGGAAATCCCTCATTGAACATGTGCTCAGTGCACTGCAGGATTCTTCTTGCGTGAATGAAATAGTAGTAGCCACCAGCCATCACACTCCGAAAACAGCGTTCCATGCGGAAAATCTTGGTTTTAGAGTTTTAAAAACTCCGGGGAATGGATATGTAGAAGATCTTTCATTTCTTCTTTCCCAGGAGGCTTTTCATCATGAGGTAATCCTTACCATTACCTCGGATCTGCCCCTCATCACCGGAAAGATCATTGACCTGGTACTTGAGAAGTATCATAAATCATCCCGACCAGCCATGTCAGTGATGGTGCCATTGGAAATATTCCGTGAGAATGGTCTCAAGGCCAGTTTGGTGCTGGGGAATGTGGTTCCCTCTGGATTAAATATATTAAGGGGGAATGATACAGAACAAGATGAAGAAGTTCTGGTCCTTGGCAAAATTGAACTGGCGCTAAATATTAATAGCCCCGAGGACATAATATGCCTAGAGAAACTATGGGGAAACTCCAGAAGGTGAGGTCATGGTTGAGAAAGAAGAAAGGAAACTCATAAAAGGGGAAGAAAAAGTTTGGAGTGAAATCAAGGGTTATCAGGTGGCTACTAACAATGCACGTATCCTGGGAGAGCTTGAAGAACTCATTATCAATGATAGAACTGGTAAAATCACTGACGTGGTAATTAAGGTTGATAAAGGAAGAACCGTTACAGTTAAAGGTTCTAAACAGAAAGGAGACAATTTACTGGTACCCTTTGGTAAAGTGGAAAAAGTGGGTGAATTCATTATCATCTCTGAATAAATCCCCTTTTATACTCTTATTTTATCATTTTAATCCTTCCGTCACTTATTGACTTGTCTCTCATTTTAAATCAGTTAATTACATCTTATCATTCAACCCCCTCTTATTTAATATAATTATTAAAAATAAACATTCAATTAAATATAGACATTCAAATTCAGATTTTTTTGAAAAAATAACTATTTTCACAAATTTAAGCTCAATTTCAGACTCTATTATTCCTTAGAATAAGCCCCCCTTAGAATAAACTCCGAATCTTATATCCAGAATATTATATCCAGTTTTTTTAGGTATATTTTTAATTGATTTCATTTTCTTTAAAGGGGATTTTTTAATTTTATGAATATGTAAAAAACTGAAAAATATAGATTAATAAACTAAAAATAAAAAAATAAAAAAAATAAGGTAAGGGTCTTGTTAAGGCCTCACATTCCTTTTAAGCTTTGATCCATCATTTTTTTGGTTTCAGCAGCCAGTTCTGGTGGAAGGCCAGCTATATCAATGCTCAGGAATCCTCTGACAATCATGGATGCTGCTTCTTCTTCACTTAGACCTCGGGACATGAGGTAAAGCACTTCTTCTTCATCAATTTTACCTACAGCCGCCTCGTGAGATAATTCCAGTTCCGTGGAGGAACCTTCCAGTTCCGGTACAGCGTATATCATTGAATCGTCTGATAAAACCAGTCCATGACATTCCAGGTGGCCCTTAACATTCTTGGCCCTTCCTGCCAAGTGTCCTCTGGCATAAATCTGTGACTGATCTTTGGAAACAGACCGGGAGATCATCTCAGTGCTGCAACCCTCACCTTCTAATATAACCCGTGAACCCATATCCAGGACTGACTCCTTCTGACCACCCAATATAGATTGGAAAACAACCTTAGAATTGTTACCGGTACAGTAGGCAGTTGGATAAGATTGTATGCTCCTGACAGGGCTGGTGAGGATGTAATTACTGATGTAAGTTGAATCATCTCCTACCATTACACCAGTACGGGGGCGTACATCCACCTGTTCTGCCCAGTTGTGCACCATGGTGAAAGTGATTTTAGCGCCCTTTTTGAGGTAGAATTCGGAAACTCCTACGTGTAAAGCAGAGGTAACATCTTCTCCTGTTGCACATCCGGTTATGATGTGTAATTCAGAGTTTTCTTCGGCAATGATAATGTTGTGTGCAGTTTGCATAACCTTTTCATCACCAATAAACATGCAAGCCTGGAGTGGGAATACCTCTTTAGAGCCGGGCAGGGATCGAATAAAATATCCTCCACTACCACCCTGTTCTCTTTCTCGTAAAGCTGTTTGTGCGGTGTATTTATCACTATCAACTGCTACAGCTTTCCACATGTAATCCTTTAACCAGCCATATTTATCCAGAGCCACATTCATACCCATTATTTCCACAGACTCGGAAGCACAAGTAGTACATACTCCGCTTTGATCTACCTGGACGAATGTACCTGATCTTTCCTCTTCATTGGGATCTACTCCCACCTTCAGGAGGGTCTCCTTTACCTTTTTGGGAACTTCGCTTGCTCGGGAAACCTGTTCATGTTCACCAGCTTCCTCTTTGATGAACTTTTCCAGGTCAATATCTTCACCATAGAGTGCTTTTTTTTCTTTAGCTTTCTCGGCACGCTTTACTGTATCTTGCAACATTCCACACACCCGTGAAATCCTTCTTTTCTTATATCTTCAATAATCTCAGCTGGGTTTCCTGAACAGGCAATTTTACCATCCATAAGCACGTGAGCAGTGTCTGCAGCCACGAAATTAAGGATGTAACCCAGATGAGTTATTAAAAGCCCTGATTTTTCCCGAAGACCTGGTTTTTTGCCCTTATCCAGGAGAGTATTGATCTCCTCAGCTATGAGCTCTACATTTTCAATATCCACACCAGAATCTGGTTCGTCAAACATTATAAAGTCAGGTTCCTGGGCTAATAATTGTAATATCTCCGATCGTTTGACTTCTCCTCCGGAAAAACCAAGGTTAACATCTCTTTCCAAAAACTTCTCATCGAACTTGAGTTTACGAACCAGATCCATCATTTCAGGACTGAGCTCTTTATCAGCATCCTTTTCACCGTGTTCGATTTTTAAAAGATCACCAAGTCGCACTCCTCTGATAGAGGGGGGGTTCTGGAAACTAACTCCAAATCCTTTTTTTACCCTTTCAGTAGTTGAAAGATTGGTTATGTCTTCTCCTTTGAAGATTATCTCTCCCCTGGTTATGTTGTACTTAGGAAAACCCAGTAAGGACATAAAAAGAGTACTTTTACCAGCCCCATTAGGTCCTAGTAGTACGTGTGTTTCTCCTTTATCTATATACAGGTCTACGTCAGTGAGAATTTCTTTTCCACTTACTTCAACTGCCAGATCAGTTATTTCCAGTAGCAGTTTAACCACCACCATTTTTTTGGTTTTATTGTTTGTATTAAAGATGGAATTTATGGATGTGATATAACACACCTTATATTTTATATGAACTTTTTCCTTATAATAGTATAAGAAATATCATTTGGAAAAATTAGGCGTTATCTCTATTGAAAACCAATAAATTAATATTAAAAACCAGTAATTGAAAGTTTAACAAGATGTGAATTCAATTGGAACTTTTAAAAGATAAATTAACTTGTATAATTTGTATTTAATTGAAATTAGTTTTAAATTGATAACTGAGCAAAAATTAAAACTCAAGTAATATGTATAATATGGTAAACCCCGATTTAATTTCATATATCTTTAATAGGGCTACTCTAAGACAATATTAAAAAACCTAATTTTGTTATTCCACTATATAAATTTTTCGAATTAGTTTTTGAAGTAACCTTTATAATAACTATTCCTATATGCATATAATGTACAATAATATGGTACACCGACAAAGCAAGGAGGAAAGCCAATGGCTGAGGATGATGTTAAGATCGTGATGTTTTGTTGTAACTGGTGCTCCTATGGTGGAGCAGACACTGCAGGAACCGCAAGGATGCAGTATCCTCCAAATGTGCGGGTCATCCGGGTAATGTGCTCGGGAAGAATTGAACCTCAATTTATATTCAAGGCCTTCAGAGAAGGTGCTGATGGGGTCATTGTGGCCGGCTGTCACCATGGAGACTGCCACTACGACGCAGGAAACTACAAATTAGACCGTAGAATGAGATTAATCTACAAATTAGCAGATGGATTGGGAATCGGAAGAGAGAGGATTCACCATGACTGGATATCTGCATCAGAAGGGGAAAAATTCGCAGACACTGTTACCATGATGGTAAATCGTATAACTGCTCTGGGCCCATCCCCTCTCAAGGCACAGCTAGAAGCTCCAGAAGAATCAGAAATGGAGGCCTAACATGGCAGACAAAGTTAAACTAGGAAACGTTTGGCTCAGCGTATGTTCTGGATGTGAACTGTCCATTGCCGACATACACGAAGCCATAGTAGACGTTCTGGGATTAGCAGATTTCGAATTCATGCCAGTTCTAATGGACGTCAAATACGATGAATGGACCGACGTAGATGTTGCCATAGTTACCGGAGGTATTTGTAACGATGAGAACCGGGAACTGGCACTAAAAGTACGGGAAAAAGCAAAAGTTGTTATAGCTTACGGAACTTGTGCTGCATACGGGGGAGTCTTCGGATTAAGAAATCTCCACAACGTGGAAGATCTTGAACAAGAAGCTTACGTAAATTCAGAAAGTACCTATAACGAGGCTGGAATCATACCTCGTGAAGGAGTACCTCAACTGGAAAGCAGGCAAAGACCTCTAACCGATGTCATCGACGTGGATTTAGTCTTACCTGGCTGCCCACCACGCTCTGATCTGGTGGCACAAATCGTTATGGCTCTCTTAAAAGGAGAAGAATTACCTGAAATACCAACAACTAACCTTTGTGAAGTTTGTCCAAGGGAAAAACCGCCGGAAGGAATGGCCATGGACAAAATCATTCGTCAGTTCGAACTGGGAGAACCAGATCCAGAACTGTGCTTGGTACCCCAGGGTTTAGTATGCATGGGACCCGCAACTATTTCCATCTGTGGTGCTGAATGCCCTACCATAGGTATCAGGTGCCAGGGATGTTATGGACCTACCTTCAATGTAGCGGACCAGGGTGCTAAAATGATCAGTGCCATCGGTTCTGACTTTGGTGTGGAACGCGATAAAACTGTGGACCCTGAAGAAGTGGCCAATGAACTGGATGATATTGTTGGAACTTTCTATACCTACACACTCCCAGCGGCTTTAGTGCCTGCTAAGGTGAAAAAGGAGGGTAAATAAATGGTTACACTGAAAATGGAACCTGTGACCAGGATTGAAGGTCACGCCAAAATCACAGTGGACCTGGATGATGCAGGAAACGTCCAGGACACCAAACTCCACGTTATGGAATTCCGTGGATTTGAAAAATTCCTGCAGGGAAGAAACATCGAAGAAGTACCACGATTGGTACCTCGAATATGCGGTATCTGTGATGTACAGCACCACCTGGCTGCAGCCAAAGCTGTGGATGCCTGTTTCGGATTCGCTCCCGATGAAATTCTCCCAACTGCCTACAAGATGAGAGAGATCATGAGCTGGGGTTCTGTAATGCACTCCCACGCTCTGCACTTCTATTTCCTGGCAGCTCCGGATTTCATAGCTGGGAAAGACAGGAAAACCAGGAACGTATTCCAAATAGTTAAAGATGCTCCTGAAGCAGCCTTACAGGCTATTGAGCTTCGAAAAAATGCTTTAGATATTATTAAAGCCACAGGTGGACGACCTATACACCCAACTTCCTCCACTCCTGGTGGTATTTCTACCAGTCTGGATGATGAAACTCAGAAAGACCTTCTAAAGAAGGCTCAGAGGAACGTGGAATTATCTGTAGCCACCCTTGAACTGGCTAAACCAATTTTCGAAGAAAACCTGGACCTGGTGAAAACCTTAGGTTACGTGGAAACCTACCACACTGGATTGGTTAACAACGGCGTATGGGACATGTACAATGGTAATGTCCGGATGAAAGACAAAGAAGGAAACCAGTACGCTGAATTTGCCCCATCCGATTACTTGGACTACATTGGTGAAAAAGTTAAACCATATTCCTGGTTAAAATTCCCATACATCAAAGATCTGGGATATCCTGATGGAATATACCGTGTGGCTCCTCTATCAAGGCTTAACGTGGTTGATAAAATGCCTGACGTCGCACCACTAGCGCAGGAAGCATTGAACGAATTCAGAGGCCTCTTTGGATACGCTCAGGAACCATTACTCTTCCACTGGGCTCGACTCATAGAGTTACTCGCAGCCTCAGAATGTGCAGCTGATGCACTGGAAGGAGATTTATCTGGACAGAAATTCCCAGATGCTCTGGAAAGAACTGCTGGTGAAGGTGTAGGTATTGTGGAAGCATCTCGAGGAACACTAACCCACCACTACGCTTGTGACGAAAACGGACTAGTTACCAAAGCCAACATTGTAGTCGCAACCATCCAGAACAACCCTGCTATGGAAATGGGTATCCAGAAAGTTGCCCAAGACTACATAAAACCAGGAGTAGAAGTAGACGATAAGATCTTCAACCTCATGGAAATGGTAATAAGGGCCTACGACCCATGTCTATCCTGTGCAACCCACGAAATCGACAGTCAAATGAGACTTGCCACCCTTGAAGTGTACGACAGCGAAGGTCATCTCGTTAAGAGAATTTAAATATTTCTAAAAGGGTGAATAAAGATGATAGTGGTTAACAAGGAAGACTGCATTCGATGTGGGGCCTGCCAGGGTACCTGTCCAACTGCAGCCATCACTGTATCTCCAGAAGACGTTATTTACTGTGACGTTTGTGGAGGAGCACCTAAATGTGTGGATATCTGTCCTACCGGTGCTCTTAAAACTGATGAGCTAGCTATTGACGAATCTGGCAACACCCAGACTAGGGTTACCTTCAACCCCAAACTCTGTAATGAGTGCGGTGACTGTGTAGAAGTCTGCCCACCCCAGATCCTCAAACTAGAGGCAGGTAAAGTGCAGACCATACCTCTACAGGGCTACTGTGTTATGTGCCAGCAGTGCGCAAACATTTGCCCAGTAGAAGTCATTGGAGTGGAAGGAGTCAAAGAACCTAAAAAGATGGACTTAGACATCACAGGTCCTATTTACATTGTTGACTGTGTTGGATGTGGTATGTGTGTGGATGAATGTCCCGTGGATGCCATCACACTCTCTGAAGTGGGAGAAAGCATAGTCATTGATGAGGACACCTGTATCAAATGTGGAGTCTGTTCACAGACCTGCCCATGGAATGCGGTGTTTATATCTGGTAAAAAACCAGAAAAACGAACCAAAGAACTCAACAAGTTCGAAGTGGACGAAGATACCTGTATTGGCTGTAATGTTTGTGTAGAAGCCTGTCCTGGCGACTTCATAGAACCCAAAGCCTCTTCATTAACAGTGGAACTACCGGAAATTTGTACCTACTGTGGACTATGTGAGAACTTGTGTCCCGTGGATGCCATTGACCTGGATGTTAAACTGGGACCAGCTAAACCTGCTTCTGAAGAAGGATTAGTATGGGATGAATCCAAATGTGAATATGTTGGAGCATGTGCCCGTATCTGCCCAACTGAAGCTATTAGGGTGGTTACTAACACCGGAATGGAAGTTCCCGGAGACATTGAAGTCAGTGGAGAACCTTCATTGGCTATGTGTACTCGTTGTGGAGCATGCACCATTGCTTGCCCAGAAGGAGCACTTCAACTGGTGGAAATGGACAAAGTCATTGATGGTGAAGTTGTAAAACGGAATAGAGTACAGTTCAGTCCTGATAAGTGTAATGAGTGCGGTGACTGTGTGGAAGTATGTCCATATAACATGCTGAAACTAACCCCCGACGAAAAGGTACCACTTAAAGGATTCTGTATACTCTGTGACCAGTGTATAACAGCCTGTCCACACGAAGCATTTTCCCTTAAATAGGTTCAAAAACGTCTAAACAAAACAAATTTTGGTGGAGAATATCCACCCCTCTTTTTTATTTTAGTTCTATACTCCATTTTCTAGATTACTCTAAGATCCAGCTATTTTTAAGAGTAAGATGAATTTAAAAAATTCTAAGATCCAGCTATTTTAAATAAGATGAATTTAAAGGTTGTTTTTAGGATAGATAATTAAAAAGAAGTATAATAGATACACTTTTTAAAAAATAGTTATTAATTTTCTGTGTTAATTTTGTATTCTATTTAACTAATCCCTTTTCATCCACTTCCACGAAAATACTATGTTTATCCAGGTCTAATTCAACTATTTGTCCTTCTACAGTCATTCCCTGGTTCAAAATATCCACCATTTCTATTCTGTCCCCATAAATTTTCATGTGAATCACATCATCCATGAGTTTAATCCCTTTGGTATCGTAAACAGTTGATTCGCACATTTTTTCACCTATTTTTTTTTCTTACCTAATTTTTCTTATATTTTTTAATTACTGTATATCCTTTTAATATTCACTGTATCTGGATAAACAAACTTTCCCTGATTTTTTAATATTTCTCCATCTTGCATAACCAGTTTACCCCGCACCATGGTCATAACCGGCAATCCCTGAACATGAAAACCTTCAAATGGAGAATACTTGGCTTTAGACTGGAAACTAGCAGGATCAATAACACTTTCTTTCTTCAAATCCACCACAACCAGATCAGCATCCATTCCCTCTCTTATGAAACCTTTATGGGGGATATTGAATATTTTTGCAGGGGTTTCACACAATAATCGTTTAATATCTCCAAGGGCTATTTTTCCCTGGTTTAACTGGGTTAACAGCAGGGGAAGAACGGTTTCTAACCCGGGAATACCGGGAGGAGCATTCCAAACATCCTTTTTCTTTTCATCGAGGGTGTGAGGGGCATGATCAGTGCCTATAATGTCAATATAATTTAGATCATTAACCTGCAACCGGTTTTCATTATCACGTAGGGGAGGGTTGGTTTTGGTCCGATTACCATATGTTTTCAGGCAACCCGAATCCAGAAATAAATGATGGGGAGTAATTTCAGATGTTATTTTTGATCCAGCCTTTTTGGCCTCATTGATGAGTTTTAGAGATTTTCTGGTGCTCACATGGCAAAAATGTATTTTTTGGTCGAACTTATTTCCCAGTGAAATAGCTGAGACAACTGCTTCAATTTCTGCCTGGGGAGGACGAGCTTCAGCATATAGTTCCGGACTGGATCCCTTCATTTTCATCTCGTGGGTGCACTGATTAACCACTTGTGGATCTTCAGCATGTAATGAGATCAGATGATCTCCGGAAACCCCATTTATCTTGCTGAAAGCATCCATTAAAAAGTCATCATCCACCAGATCCATGAAGATCTTAAAAGACGCAGGCCGTAATTTGGCAAGTTTTCCCATATTGGATAGATCGGCAACACCTGCATGTAGGCCAAAGTCCACCAGACTCTTCCGACTTGCGATCCCCATTTTTTCCCTGAAGTCCTGGGGGGTGTTCGTGGGTGGAATTGTGTTGGGCATGTCCATTACGGTGGTAAAACCCCCAGCAGCTGCAGCAGCACTACCTGTGGAAAAATCTTCCTTAATGGTGAGTCCAGGGTCTCTGAAATGAACATGAGCATCAATAAGTCCCGGAAGAATCAGTTTACCTCTAAGATCAATTGTTTCATGGGCCTTTGATGGTAATTTTTTAATAGAAACTATCTTCTCATTGTTAATTCCCAAACAAACCTCTTCAGCACCTATTTCCAGTTTACAGTTGGTTATACACAAATCCAGCATACATAACGCCTATCCTTTTAAATAATGGGGTAACATTAGAGTTATCGTCTGAAATTACTCCAAATTTGATTGATAATTAAGTGGGGATTCAACAGGGGATATAATAGGAGTATTTACTATATTTTACCCCCAAATCTTTAACTGGTAAAAATTTCCTTCCAAGATTTAGGGTTAGTCAGTTCATTGATATCAGCCATATTCTATGATCTGTAAGGATAATCATATAACCATAATGATAACAATAAGTTTAATGTGGGTACCATGTCTTCCAGGGAAACTTTAGTTAAAGAAATTATTGCCAGAGATAGGAAACAGTTTCTGGAAGATGTGAGGTTACAACCTCCATATAAAGAGTCTGAGTCTAAAGAGTTTGAATCAGATCCAGGCACTAAAATATTAGCCGATTTCACAGAATACAACCCCTTGCACAAAGGTCATTTGCACTGCCTTTTGGAGGCCAAAAAAAAGGTTCCAGAGGGAATATTCGTTGCAGTAGTCCCTGGACTATTTGAACGTAGTGGAAGAGGATTACCCTACATCATGACCAGACAGGCACGTGCAGAAGCAGCAATTGCGGTTGGTGCTGATATTGTGGTTGAAGGTCCCCCTATGGGTATAATGGGATCTGGACAGTACTCCCTCTGCCTTGCCAAGACATTCCAGGCCCTGGACGCGGATTACATCCCCCGAGGATACAAGAGAGATCCGGAATTTGAAATTCTACTGGGTAAAATAAGTAAGGGAAGAGGCATTGCTCCCAAACCCTACCGCATGGTGGACATGGAAAATGGGGAAGTCTTATTAAAAGGACGGCTCAATGAGGATAACTACGTCATTGTATCCCTATCAAAATCTTTAACTAAAATTGGCTTCAACTTCCAGGATAAATTTATATTCGTACCTCGCCTGGAAGGTATAAGTGGTACCATAATTCGGGAAGCAGTTGTTTCCGGAGTGCTGGAATCTGCAGAGGAAATGTTACCTCCCTCAACCATTAATATCCTAAAAGTAGAGATAGAAAAGGGTAGAGCACCACTGCACCAGTTTAGGGATGAAGAAACTATCCTGCATGTAGCCAACAACGCCACAGTTCCTGATCTCAAATCCCTCAGCCTACTCGATGAGCGCACCATTGAAAACATAATTGACAAAAGGCCATTTAATACAGTAAACAAAATAAAAAGTTGTATTGCACGTGGTTTCAGCAGACACCACACACAAAGGGTTTTGTCATCATTAGAGGCGCGGATTGATACGGACACTATGCACAAGTATATTGAGAATTACCCCTCAACCATACGCATATTAAACTATAAAAATAAAGAAGTGCTAAGAGAATTTAAAAAGAGAATATCACACAGGAGGCTAGAGATATGCCAGTGAATAATGGAGACTTTATAAAGCTTGAATACACCGGAAAGATTATAGAAACCGGTGAAATCTTTGACACAACTCATGAAGAAATTGCAGAGGAAAATGGAATACACTCAGATAAGAAAACCTACGGACCCCTATCTATAATTGTGGGTGGAGGTCATGTCCTTAAAGGCATGGAATCCGAACTGGTGGACATGGAAGCAGGTGAAGAAAAAACCATCCAGTTAACTCCTGAAGAAGCATTCGGGGAACGTGACCCTCAATTAATCCAGTTAGTGCCCATGTCCGAGTTCAAAAAACAGGGCATAAAACCACAAGTGGGAATGGCTATAACTTCAGAAGGAAACACTGGTATCATAAGGAGTGTCAGTGGAGGCCGCGTAAGACTGGACTTTAACCACGAGCTGGCTGGTAAAAACCTGGAATACCAGGTCAAAGTAGTGGAGATCATTGAAGATGAAACTGAAAAAGTCAAAAGTATGATCGACCTGCATTACCCTCAACCCAACCTGGATGCTGAAAAACACCAGGTGACAATTGAAGATGATAAAGTGGTCATTGCCATGGATGAAATGGCTAAATTTGACCAGCGCCCCTACATGGATATAACCATGGCCAGGTTCCGCATAGCACGGGACATCCAGGAAAACATGGACATTGCTACAGTAGAATTCGTGGACTCATTCACCCGCAAGGAAGAAGTAGAAGAGTCTACTGAAGAAACTTCTACTGAAGAAGTTCCTACAGAAGAAGTTCCAGAAAAACTAACTGAAGAAGAGACCAAAGAAGAATAAACATATTTCTTTTATATCTTCTTTTTTATTATTTTTTTTTCACTCAAAAAATTTCTATTATTTCTAACTTGAAATCGTTACCCTATTTTCAGTTTTATTTTATAATAATATAATAAAATGATATTCTATCAATTAAATGTTTAACTTCGTTTAAATAAAATTTAGAAAAATAAAGAAAAAATCTACTGAGTGTTACATTCTTCAGTAGAACCACTAAACTGTACTATTTAAGGTACTATTTAAGGCCAGGTCAGAACCTTAGGTGTTCGAACAGTCCCCACTCTATCTCGAACCATATCGGGCCAGTTTTCCTTATCAAAACCTTTCTGTGCCAGGAAACCGAAAAGCCATCTGGTTATTCCAATACCTGTACAGCCAGTCCATAGTGTATGGTTGTGGGTTTCTTTAATGGAGAATCCTTCGGTGAAGTGGGTTCCGTGGACGTTGGCTGAAACTGCTGCTACTCCTTTATCAGCACCGGGCACTACAACACGCATCTCATATTTAGGGACGTCAGGGAATTCTATGCCTCTTTCTTCCACCTTCCGACCTTCCAGGTAGAATGGATCATCACCAATTTCAGTGTACCACTCCAGCTCCATTTTGTTGGCCAGTTCCTGTGATATCTCTAGGGTAGCGTCACGAATCTCCTCCACCTGATCCGGTGTACCTAACCAGACTAGTTCAATCCTCTGGAACTCATGCACACGGTCCAAACCCTTGGCTCCACCAGCCTCCCAACGATAGGTCCACCCACTCTTATCAAAGAGTCTTATGGGCAGTTCCTTCTCATCCAGAACTTCGTGACTGAAGAACTCATAGAATGGTTCGCACTGGGCCGGGGCTAGAACATAGGAAGGATCCTTCAAACCATCTTTCAGGCGATCAATGGGAACTTCCTTTTTTATTAAAAGCTCATTTTTGAACTTTTTAAACAATTCCGGGTCACGACGGGGTGCACTGCAGTAATACATTCCCTCTGGAAGCCCTTCCAGGTAACGCATTTTGTTCATCACTGGGATGGGTATCAGTTTGGGCCACATGCACTCGAAAAACTCCAGTTTTTCCACCAGAACCTCCATGAAAATATCCTCAATGGCACGCTGCAGGGCAATGAACTTGGGTCCGTAGAACCACTGTCCCTTACCAGGGAACTTCTTAACCCAACCCTGTTTTGCAGCTTCTTCGGTGGGGTCTCCTTCAAAAAATACTGGAAACTTGGGGCTGCGCCCTATTATGGTTCCGGGTTCGATTTTAGTGACCTGACGTGTTAAAATATCATCAGCATCTTCATCTAAGTCTTCAGTAGAAATTCTCTCAGTCTCTGAGATAATGTGTTTAACCACCCGGTCCACTACGTGTTTTCTTAGATCTCCTTCTTCCAGTTGATGGAATTGGATGACCATTTTCCCATCCTGGAATGTAGCTTTATCCACGTAGGGCATCTCGCTGACGTCAACCATTTCAGGGGATGGAATCTCAATCTGGTAATCCTTAACAGTTATTTTCCGAACACCAATATGGTACCGGGGCCCTAAAAGCTGTGTGAGGGGTTTTTTCATCCGTAAAAGTGCGTCATGTGCTCTTCCCCGTCTACCGGAGACTATTTTCAGATAGATGGTGTTACCTTCCAGGTTCCACTCTACAATCTGGGAAGCATCATCTTTTTGATCCGGTGCAACTCCCTTCAGGAACAGGTCATTATTAGCTTGCTGAATGAAGCTGGCAATGTTATCTAATGCTTCATCAGCATCTTTACTGAGTAAAACTTCTCCTTCTAGTGTGAATTTCATTTTATAACATCCTTCAAGTTATAATGGGGTTAATACTCTTACTAAACTTCAAATTCTTACTAAACTTCTTTATTATTTATTTAAATTTCCAATACCTTTTCAACCAGCATCTCCGAGAATATAAGGTCATCGGCAGTGGAGATAATGGTCTTAAGTGATTTTCCTTTTAAAGTACAGACCAATGAATCATGGTTCTGACGCGACTCTAAAAAACCAATGTTATCCGGTAGCAAGGATTTGAAAGCAATTTCTGCCTGTTTATCGTTCTGATAGCAGAAGGTGATATTGGCTTTGATCTTCATGATTTAACCTTCATTATAAACTTAACCAGCTTACATCCTAATCTTTATAAGAATACCTATCTTCAATTATTAAGAATACCTATTTGCAATTATAAGAATACTTTCTGCAATTATATTACAAAGAATGTATTGTTTCTGTTAACTCCTATCGATATTTAATTAGAGGGATAATGATTTAAAATATTTTCTGCAATTATCCTAATCGACTGAAGAGCTGCCGAATCAGGATAATCTATTATAGGCTGACCTTCCATATCTGCCCTGACAACCAGATCATCCCGGGGGATGCTGCCTAACACATCCACATCCATTTCTTTAAGTTTTTCTTCCACAAACTTTTCCTCAGCCTCACTGGCGACCTTATTAATCACTGCCACCACGTTCCGGATACCTATATCTGTGGCCAGTTTTTTTATCCGGCTGGCTGTCTCTAGGGATTTTAGGCCAGGTTCTGCTACAATGATCATAATATCCACTGCCTCTGCAGTACGCCTTCCCAAGTGTTCTATTCCTGCTTCCATGTCTAAAATTACCATTTCATCTTTTTTAATAATCAGATTTCGCAAAATGGCCTTTAACATCACTGATGCCGGGCATACGCATCCATCCCCACCCTTATCAACCGTGCCCATAATCAGTATTTTAAGACGACCTTCAGGGTCATAATCGGTTGAAAGAGACTCTGGAAGATCAGATATGGTTGGATTCATCTTAAACACCTCTCCAAATGATGATCCAGGTTCTGCACCAGTTCTTTCCTTAATGAGATCTTTCATTTTGGATAGGGGTGTTATTGATTTGTGTATCCCTAGACTGCCGGCCAGGTTCATGTCAGGATCGGCATCAATGGCGTATACTTTATATTTTTTTGATAAAATAACTGCCAGAGTACTTGCCAGTGTGGTTTTGCCCACCCCTCCCTTTCCAGTTACTGCGATTTTCATAATTTCCACCATTTTAAGAGAAAATGAACAGGATAATTTATATTTCTACTAAAAACTTATGTAAAGCTATCTATGTGAATTTAATATTAATAAATTCTTGGAAAATGAATCATTTCAAAAAAGTGAATCTAATTCCTAAACTAATTTTCAAAAAAAGAATAAAAAAAAGAAAAGGGGGTTTTTTATATTTTAAAACGGCAATGATGCGTATCTGTTATATATAGTTGCTGTTGCTGTGTTCCAGCTGTTTATAGTACCAAAGGTATTACTTGAACTGGAAGCATCTGCTGTGTACCATTGACCATTGACATATACTTCTGACCATACATGACCGTACCAGCTGCCACTTGAGAAACGACAGTAACCATGCACGTAACGTGTGGGGATGTTTTTCGCTCTTAGAAGAGCTATTAACAGGTGTGAAGTATCAACACAGTTCCCTGTTCCGGCATTCAGTGTTCCAACTGCACCATACTTGGTGTTATAGTAAAAGGAATAACCAATATTATCCCTTACCCAGTTGAATATTAGCACGGCTTGTTCGTAAGGTGTACT
Organism: Methanobacterium sp.; assembly: GCF_016217785.1. Taxonomy (NCBI): domain Archaea; kingdom Methanobacteriati; phylum Methanobacteriota; class Methanobacteria; order Methanobacteriales; family Methanobacteriaceae; genus Methanobacterium; species Methanobacterium sp. The sequence goes on along the minus strand of NZ_JACRGA010000019.1, from coordinate 985 downwards.
GGCACTGGCAGTGATACTGTTGGCCAGAGCTATGATCTGTGCGTTATCAGACTGACAATTAGAAGTCGCTGTAAGATATACATAATACTCGGCGGGTATACTGTAAACCACTGTAATCCAAGGTTTTACACTGATGGAACTAGGCAATGCACCTTTTGTTTTGTAAGAATCCAGTACTTGGCTGAACATGTAAATCTGAGTCTCGTAACCGAGATATCCCAGACCCACCACTCCACAAGATGGTGCCACTTTATTAGTTACCATGTAACTAGCTATTCTGCTGGCAAAGTCCACATACTCCGATAAACTAATTGAACCACTGCTCATACTCTCGGAACTTGAGGAAGGTAGATTGTAGTTCTCCAATGTTATTGGATTGTAGTTTTTACTGTTAATCTGTGCAGTAGCCTTAGTAGCTAGATATAGGAACTGGGCAATGCTGATCTTTACCCCTGCAACATTAGCGGTTGCAGGTAAGTATTTATAAAGGTCCACGTTGTTTTTGACACCAGTTGCTGTCTCTGCAATTTGATCTATGGTAAATGTGACGTTAATTCCAGTAGTTGGTATGTTGAAAGTTGACCAAGTTTTAACAACTATATTGGATGGTAGTACCTTGTTTGTCTTGTAGTAACTGAGTATTCTACTGTAAATGTAGATCTGGGACTTGTAACCAACTTGTCCAATATTTGCATTTCCATAACTGGGTGCTATTTTGTTACTGTTCATATACTCAACTATTCGCTGAGCAAAGTCCACATAGTCCCCTTTGAATAGAAGTTCGGTGGTTAGTTGTTCTGTGCTGGTGGTTGGTAGTGTGTATTGGCCTACGTTTATGGTTGTTGTGGTTGGTTTTCCGTTGTTTAGTAGTGTGGTTGCTGTTGTGGCTAGGTATAGGAATTGTGCCATGTTTAGTTTGGTTGTTCCTATGGTTACTGTTGTGGGTAGTGTTTTGTTGGTTTCTATGTAGTTTTGGACTGTTTGT
>NZ_JACRGA010000018.1:47500-76677 GCF_016217785.1 Methanobacterium sp. | reverse complement strand
TAATTATTTTTTTTATTTTTTTAATAATTTTTCACAATTTTTGATTTTTCTTCTTTTATTATATCCAATCTCTCTTCCAAAGACAAATTACGATCCTTCAAATCAAAAACAGCACCCTCAAGAACCCCCCTCTCTTCTTCAAGCTCATTCATCCTCTTTTCTAAGAAACCATAAAGTTCCTTCGATTCTATAAAATCGATTAAAATTTTTATTCTTTCCTTTTCGAGTTTATTAAACAAATCTGCACTTTCTATAACGTCCTTAATCATGTTTTCCAATTTTTTATCCTTAAGATACAAAATTCCTAAACCATTGAAGACATCAACTTTATGAAAAGTAAATTCTAAATCTGATTCCCCTATAAAATCTTCGATGGCAGTTAATACGCCATTTTTCTGATTATTTTCATAAATAGAATTATGATATCCTACATTTAGGCCCCCTTTCTTTTTCAAATTGGATTGATCAGGATAAATGCCTAATTTTTTATAAGGTTGTCTAAAAACTTCAGGAACATTTTCAGGATTGTAATATAAATCTCTTCGGGCATATGGCCATCCTACGTCATGCAAAAATATAATTAGAGATTTATTTTTTTTGAAAGTGTTTTCGATTATTTTCAATTCATTGTAAACTGTGTACCAGTTATGGTCTCCATCAATTAAGATTGCATCGTAATCTTCCAACAGAGGCAATATGCTTAAACTTAGACCTTCATGAAATTCAAATTTATCTCCGTATTTATTTTTGAATTTATAAACATCAAAATGGGGAGATGGATCAATTGCAGTCATGTGAGCATCATGAACTTCACAATACTCTAGAATATTTTTAGTGTTAATTCCTTTTTCTGAGCCTACCTCAATAATATAATCAGCTTTAAGAGCCTTAATAATTGGCTCTATTATAATATCCCAAAATCTATTCATATTTGTTCTCCCTTAATTCAATACCAATCATATAATACTTTTATAAGAATGGTTAATATAATATAAAGAATTTTATTATTCGTTCAAAGTGATTAGATCTATTATCTTATTATTACTAACTAATATAAAACTCATGAGTTTTTTACAAATTTGTGGGCTGTGATCCTATTTTTTCGAGGGATTTCGCCGCATTATTACTAACATGACCATTTTCATCATTTAAGGTCTTAGTTAAAGGTTCTATTGCCCTTTCATCCCCAATATTCCCTAAAGCAATTACTACATCATTACGGACATTTACATCTTTATCATTTAATCTTCTAATAAGAGGTATTACTGCATTATCTTCCCCAATATTCCCTAAAGTTTTTGCAGCAATTGATCTAACTGATTTATTTTTATCATTTAATGTATTAATAAGGTATTTTACAGCAGGTTTTCCAATTTTTTCCAAGGATTTTCCTGCATTACTACTAACATGACCATTTTCATCATTTAAAGCTTTTATTAAGAGTTTTATTGCACTTTCATCATTCATTTCACCCAGAACTATCGCTGCCTTATTACGGATATCTGCATCTCTATAAGTAAGTGCTTTGGACAACCCTTTAAAGTCCTTCTTTTCCTTTAATGTATCCATATACAAGCCCATATTTTCACATCCTTCCTAAGATCAAAATTGATGTTACCCGTTTAGTGCGATGTTTAATATTAGAATATTAAGTCATATACAAAAAAGATCATTAGCAAATTCTTTTAAAAAAATTATTTTCTAAAAATCTCTCGGTTCTTATTTCTAAAATAATATCGGGTTTATACCAGTCTATTAATTCCGGAGTAAAAGACCATTTATCCCAATATAATAATATCTCTTTAAAATATACGGATAATGAATCTCTAATTAAATTTGTTGATGAATCTCTAAAAATTAAAACCCTTAAATCTTTAAAGCCTTCTGGATTATGATAATACTCTGTTTCCCGGGACATGACAAATTTAAAGTTTTTGGGAAGATTTTCTTTTATATCTACCAGAAACTTATTATTAAAAGATATTATATCCTCATTTAGATATTCATCTTTTTCTTCTTCAGAATAGGACCAATTTTTTGGCATTGTAAGATCACAAACATACAATCTATCAACAAGTGATATTTGATCATTGATTAGTTTAGTATAATCTTTTCTTTTAAAACTATTATCTAAGTGATTTAGGTAATAGTAAGCTAATTCTTTACCTCCTTCATAATTTATATGTGAATCATTCTTGAAATAATGAGTATGATCTAATTTAGTGACAAAATCCGGAACTGAATTAGATATATTATCATAATTACGTTTAATCTGCGAAAATTTAAAGGGTAACAAATCTTTGCATACGACACTTTTATCAGGAATAAGAAAAAAATGATATTTAATTTTTTTTCCACGACAAAAATCTGCTTTAAAGTTCAAAATTTTTATAAAAAGACTATCATTGAAATTGTTTTTATATGATAAATCAAAATGTTGCCTAATTTCATTATTAGAGTCATTAATTAAAAATAAAAAACCTTTTCTTCCTTTCAAAGTTTTTCTAAGATTTTTATAATCCGGCAAGGCATTTTTGGTAGTGAATAAGCGGTTTAAAATATAATTCCCCCAGCTAGAATTTCTATTATACTCGATAATCTTCTCAAAGTATTCCAGACATCATCTAAAAACTCCCTCATAACATTGTCGTACGAGTTTATGAGTTGATTATCCCTTCAAATAAAAATAATCTCTCTGATACTAAATATACATTATTATCCGAATCTTTAGGAAAAACTTTGTAATAAGTTCATTGGATTCCGTTATAAACCCCAATTACAGATATGCAAACTAGGGACAAATAAACTTTTTAATAAAAACAGGTTCCCAATCTTGCGCAAGCATACAAAGACTTCCAAAATTCTTGATGTTTTCCCCAACATCAAACCATACAAAACTGCTGACTATCAAATCGGACAGAACATGATACATGTTAAATGCAACGTATTCAGGTTATTATTGTTATGATAAACAATATGTTAAAATTAAGGCACAGGAATGTACCGTTAACCTAAAATTTATTCAACATATTTTTAAGGCATTTCTGTTATAATATCCTCTGCTCTTTTTTCATAATTGTGCTTTTCAACCATGGTTTTATGAATTTCTTCAATTTCAATTTCTTTTTTCCCACCGTTCAAATATCTGCTAATTAAATTATTGAGCTCTACAGGATCTTCATAAGTCACCAGAGCATCTCCAAAAACCATTTCTGCTCCCCTGACTTTATCAGTTATTATAAAAGCCCCACATGCAGATGCATCAAATAGACGGTTTGAAAGGAATCCCTTATCCCGCATATCATCCCAGTGATCACACAGTAAGATTTTACATGATGAATAAGCTTTCCTCAGTTCTTTGTTTGGTATATGTTCGCCTTTGATGTATTTTCTATCAATCAATCCTTCCCAGCCTGCACCGTACACTGCCAAGTCCTCCTCAGTGGGCAGTAAATCCTTGATTATCTGCCGGTAAACTCCTCTGGAGTTTCCCACAAATAACAGGTCATGTTTGTACTTATCATCAGGGTCGGGGTAGAACAATTCAGGGTCGGTACACTGCAGCATGGCTTCCACTTGGACATCAACTTTCCGGGCTATCTCACTGGCCCAAAACTCTGAAGCTATAAATACATGCTGGTACTGGTTGTACTCCTCAACAGTCACCTCATCCGGGTGTGATATGTTCCACATTATGTTGAAGTGTTGTAGTTTAGGTTGGTAACGGCTTAAACCCCTTAATACTAGAACAGTATCACAGCGGGCATCACCATCACCATCCCATTCCGGTAGAACCTGCAGGATCACCTCACAATCTCTCCTCTCCAGCTCCTTCTTCAATCCCAAAGCCAGATAATAGTCACCCCATTCCTCTACTTCATCCCAGTTTGGTGCTGGTATTTTAATGGCCATCTTCCTCTTTAGAATGTAATTTTCCAGATAACTCCTTATCTCGTCAGCCCGCTGATCATATGTATGATGGGACAAGACAAACTCCTCCAGTTCCCGGATCTTAGCTTTCCTCTCCTCTTCATGGAAGAGATAATATCCAAGTAGTTCTTTAAGTTCTTCCTTTGATTTATAAACGGGGAGGATTCCATTAAACGTTTCCTCTGCACCCAGATCTCCGTTGGTAAACACCAGAACACCAGAGGCAATGGCATCAAAAACCCGGCTATTCACTGATCCGTATTCTTTGGTCACCCGGTTGGCATCATCCACCACAATCTTGGTGGATCTATAAACTCTCGGTATATCCTGGTAGTTAACAAAACCTTCATAATAATCCTTTAATTTCTCGAATTCATCCCAGTTTTTACCAAAAAGTTTAAAGGTGTAAGGTAGGCTTTCCGGATCCAGCATGTCCACGATTTCGCGGGGATCTTTCCAGTAACTCCCGGTGAAACAGTAATCGCATTCCCATTTCTCATTTCCCTCAACTGAAGGGTTAAAAGTGTCTGGATCCGTGGCCAGAGGCAGTAGATCAGTTTTCATCCCTGTTTTTTCTTCAATGTAACGACAGGCAGTTTCACTGGTGGCCATCACTATGTCAAAATCCATGAAATCAGGGTGAGATATCCATCTACTCAGCCAGTTACGTGGCCATGCCATTTTAATGAGTAAATTATTCTTTGAACGGATTTTACGAATGTCATATGCATCAAGTAGTGATATTAAAACATCTACATCCCCGTCAATTTCATACCAGTCTTTATGTTTATAGTCAACCCTTGAAAGAAAATCGATTTCCCAACCGAATTTTTTGAAACTCTTTCCCAAGGACATTGCAGTGAAATAATCACCCGCAGAACTGTTTTCACCAGTCTCAGTAACTACAAAGACAACCTTAAAAGGATTCTCAGAAAATAAAAGGTTGCAGTTTAATTTATCCATCAGTAGTTCCCTGCGCAGCCATTTGCCCCATCTTTCCCGGAACAACTTGATATTATTTAAACGCCGCCTTTTAACTTCATTATTTTTATTAGATTCCTGTGTTCCAAACTCATAATGGAATAAAAGTGCTTTTGGAGAGTAAATATTTGTGTAACCCTTTTGAATTAATTTCAAACAAAAATCAACATCTTCATAACCATAAACATAGCCCTCATCCAGACCATCAACCTGGAAGTATTTATCTTTTGCAACCAGGAGTGCTGCTGCAGTGACTGCTGCCCGGGGTTCATCCTGCTCATCTTTAACCTGGAAAATTTCTCCATTACCCCTATTGTAGGGTTTGATGAAACCATCTTCCTCCCTGAAGGCTATTCCAGTATGCTGAACTTTATATGAGTTTCTTCTATTGTAACGAGATCCAGAACAATCCGGATAAACCAGTTTTGCTCCCACAGCACCCACATCATCTGATTGGAGTGCTGATTTCATCATCTGATTGAGCCAGCCATAAGTCGGTTCAACATCATTATTAAGAAGTAGTAAATATTCTCCCTTGGCAATTTCCGCTGCCTGGTTGTTTGATCTTGAAAAAGACACATTCTCGGTATTTTTAATAATTTTAAGGGGTAAATTTTCAGAAAGATTCTCTAAAAAAGACAGTGACTCATCCTGCGAGGCATTATCAACCACTATGATCTCGTAGGCAGGATACTGAATTTTTTCCACCAAATCATCAAATAACCTCTTTAAATATTTCAAACCATTTCTGTTGATTATTATAATTGAAACCAGTGACGCATCATCATTAAAATTTTCCAGATCAATACTTGAAGCGCTTTGATTTATTATTGATTCATATAATTCCTTTTTCTGGCTTTCAGTGAGTTTGTAATCCTGTTTAATAAATTCCACTATCTGTGACTCTTTTAACCTACTAACCCTGGAAACAGTTCTGTGTTTCCAGGAGTTGTAAGAATCACGAACATGATTTCTAAACCTTCTTAATTCCTCAAATCCTTTTAATTGTCTTACTTGGGGTGGAACCTTCACCATGAAAACCTCAATGAATACATCATTTTTTTGTAATATTATATGTTTAATACGATTTGTTAAATATCTAAGTTAAAGTATGAGTATTGATAAAATTAAGAAATAATTCTATACATTATTCTTATTCTAGACCACTTTATAAAATTGTGGGATTTTTGACCTTATAAAGACAGGGAAGTTATGTTAATGGGTTTTTATCAAAGTTCAATTCAATCCGTATATTAGTGATTCTAAATTAAAATATAGAAATCCACGGTTTCTATCATAAATTAATATTTACTTCAGGAGGGTTTTTTACTAAATTGATTACTCTCATAACATAAGGTTTTATAAACTAAAATTCAACATAAACCCCATGTTATAAATGAAGTAATGTTTTTAAAAGAAAACTTCGTTAATTCGTTTAATAAAAATCATTCAATTTATTAACTTAATAAAATGTAATCAAATTAGTGTATTTGAATAGATTAATTATTTTAAAGAGATTAATTTATTTGAAAGAAATTTTAATGGTAAGAAGTGGTTAAACAATGTCAAAGAAATTAATTGCCCTAATTATATTAATAATCCTCATTGCAGGTGCAGGATTCGTTATATCTCATTATTATTCCCAGGGAAAGGAAAAATTTGAGGGAAACTACAATGTGTTACTTTTATGTGTGGATACCTCTGAACAGAGACCGGGTGTTGGGGCGGTTGATATGGCATTTGTGGTGAATGTTAATGGGGGGAAAGTGATTAATATGACCCCTGTTTATCCTGGAGGCCTGGCACATCCCACTTTATCCCCTACTTCTGATATGAAAAGTTATGGGATAAATAAATACTACTTACACGACTCTTTATGGACTTCTGATGTAGAAAAAGGTTCTAAAATAGCTCAGGAAACTGTTGAATATAACACTGGCTTAAAAACTGATCTGGTGATTATTGTTACCCCCGAATCTATAGATGCTATTATACAGGCCGTTGGCCCCATTAATGTGGCAGGTCAGGGGCAGGTGACTGGTAATTCTATAGATTTCCTGAGGGAAGAACAAAATGAAAATGGTGTGTCCAGAGGTAGTGCAGTCCAGTCCCTTATGGAAGGTATTAAAACTGCAGTTCAGGATCCAGGTAATCGTAAAGCCCTCATGGAAACCGTGTCAGCCCAGTATTCCCAGGGACATCTATATGTAATTCCCGCTGATGTCTTCCAGCAGTTTGTGGTCTATGAAGGAATAAACAATCTATTTTAAAGAGGGATTTAAAAGAGGGTATCTTATTTCAGTAGAGGGCATCTTCTTAATCAGTACATAGGGGGATGTCTGAAGTTAATCTCAGACTCCCCTGTTTATCAGTTTAGAACATTACCAACAAAAATCAATCCAAAACTCAAATACAATCAATCAAGACTCATATACAATCAATCCAAAACTCTTCCTATCTCTTCCGCATCAAAACGGAGGATTACAAGGCGCGAATTACCTCTCACTCCTTTTCCCGTGAATCTGGTGTCAATTAACCTTACAAATTCCAGTTTCTTAAGTGCCCGGTCAAATGAAGCGTAACTGATTGAATTTCTTTTGGAATCTGAATCTTTTCCTTCGTGAGATTTTCCTTCGTGAGGAATTTCTCCTTTAAGGTGATTAAAAAGACCTCCAGCAGTTATATCATCATCAACTTTAACTATTAACCTCAAAAGGTTTTTCTCATCCCCAGATAATTTGTTTATGGTATCATGAAGATGGTGGGAGTCAAAGTCCTGCATTGCTCGCCTTAAGTGTTCTTTCTGGATTGAACGAGAGGCATCGGCTTCTGCAAAATTTCCACTGGTACGCAGAAGATCGATTCCCACCCTCAGATCCCCGGTAGAAAGGGTGGCCTCGGTGATTTCATCCAGTAACTCATCAGATAAAACTGAAGGATAAAAACCAACCTTCACCCGGTCATTTAGTATATCCCGGATCTCCTGGAAGGTGTAGGGATCAAATGTTATTTCCTGGGGGATGAAAACAGAACCCACGTTCTTATCCAGCATGTAACGGAATTCTATATCTGATATTATAGCAAAAACTCCAGTCCTAACCCCTGGAAAGACTTCATGAGCTCTTAATATATCATAAAGTATTTGATTGGCATTTTTACTGTAAAAAAGATGATTAATATCATCCAGGGCAACCACAAGTGCCTTTCCTTCGTTGGCCAGTTTTTTCATTATCTCCCCGTAGATACGTGAGAAAGGAACACCAGTTTCCGGGGGGATATGACCGAAGATGTGCTGGTATATTTGGGAGAAAATATTAAAACGAGTGTTATAAAGCTGGCAGTTAACATAGGCACAGACCAGCTTCTCGGACCGTCCCTCCACCATCTCAAATATTTTATGGATGGCAGTGGTTTTGCCAGTGGCAGGAGATCCCATAACTACACTGTTAACTGGTTTACCCCCTTTTAATGCGGGTCTCAGGCACAGGGCCAGAGCTTCCATCTGGGATTCCCGGTGCAGATAGTTTTCTGGAATGTAATCCGGATTAAAAGCAGCTATGTTCTTAAAAAGAGTTTCTTCACCCATTAAAATATCTTCCACACGACCTGACATGATTCTACCCCATTTTATTACTTGAATTTCCCTTTTAATCAAACTTTCACACGATTATGGTTGAATTTTAATTTTAATAATAATATTAAGTTTAAAGTAGCACTCCCCTTGGTCAACAATGTCCCCGGGGTCAACAATGTTTATAGATGCCTGGGATCCACATCCTTCACACCTTCCACTTTTTCCCCACCAGAAATATTCAAAAACTGAATATCTGAGTTAATAACTGCCCATTGCACCAGTTTTTTGGCCCACTGGAGCTTTTTCTCCTTTATTTTATCTGCAGGACCATCTTCCTGGTCTGGTCGGGAGTAGTGGGTGACTGTTTTCCCGAAGTCCATGCCGGATAATACTATGATCCGTGCTCCCAGAGCCATTGCCAGGAAAACAGCACGATCGCCATCGGTGAACCCCCCAAAGTTGTAGACACTGGCAAGTGGTTTGCTCTGGGTGGTTCCCAGTGTATTGACCAGTTGTGGTGTATATTTTTCTATTTGTTCAGGGTTGTTTCCATGGGCATGGACCACCATCAATGTCCCCTGCTGGTTAGCTTTTATTAGGTCATCCATTCGACCATCCAGGTCGGTTACTATGATATCTGGTACCAGGCCTTCTTCTAAAAGGGCAGTGGTTGCCCCGTCAGCAGCTATGAGAGTGAATTCACCCAGATCCACGTGCTTCAAATCAGCCAGGTTGGGCTTTAGAGATGGGCCCGCTCCAAAAACAATCACTTTTTCATTAATATCAATGTCTTGTGGCGTAATGGCACCTATATCCCCAATTATGTTGTTTAATGTTTCTGCAGAGAGTTCATCATCCTCTCTTTTGAAACCGAAGTCTTCCAGGATGAGCCGGTACCATTGCATCCAGAGGGTCAGTTCCATATATAAGGTATATCCCATTATATACATAATAAACTTTGGAGGATATTTTTAAATTGGAGTTGAAAAAGATGGATGAAACTTTACTGATGATTCCCGGACCCACCCGTGTGGCCCCCAGGGTCCTGAAGGCCATGTCAGAAAACATTATAAACCATAGAAGCGCCCTTTTCGGTGAAATACTCACTGAAACCAACCAGATGATGTCTGAAGTGTTCCAGACTGAAAATCAGTCCTACCTTATCACTGGCTCCGGCACGGCAGCCATGGAGGCCGCCCTAGCCAACACCATCAGTAAGGGAGATCGTGTGCTGAACATTGTAGGAGGTAAATTCGGACAGAGATTTATGCAGATCACCGAAACCCACAAAGGTATTCCAGTGCAGCTGGAAGTGGAATGGGGACATGGTGTGAACCCTGATGATGTGCGTTACATCCTGGAAGAGGAAGAAGATATTAAAGCAGTGACCATTGTGCACAATGAAACCTCAACTGGTGTAACTAACCCCATCGATGAAGTGGGTAAGATATTGAATGATTATGATGCACTTTACATTGTTGATACTGTTTCCAGTTTAGGTGGAGACGATGTGTTCGTGGATGGTTATGGAATTGATATCTGTGTCACTGGCTCCCAGAAGTGCCTGGCTGCGCCTCCTGGTATTGCTGCTATAACTTTCAGTGATGATGCATGGGATGTGGTGGATAAAACTGACAATCAGACTTATTACCTTAACATGAAAAAATACAGGAAGAGTGGATCCGCAACACCCCCTGAAACACCTTACACTCCTGCAGTTTCATTAATCTATGCCATGCAGGAAGCTCTCCGGGTGATCATGGAGGAAGGCCTGGAAGAAAGAGTTATGAGACACAAACTTGCTGCTAAAGCCACCCAGAATGGTGTTGGCGCTCTGGGATTGGAATTGTTCGCCCAGAAAGAGGTTTCCAGTAACACAGTAACTTCAGTCAGGATCCCTGAGGGAATAACCGACAAGGAACTTCGTGGCACCATGAGGGAACGTTATCGGATTGAACTGGCCGGAGGTCAGGACCATCTTAAGGGTAATGTGTTCCGTATCGGTCACATGGGTAACATAACCCACCGGGAAATAATCAGCACCATCGCTGCCCTGGAGATGACCATGAAGGGACTGGGACTGGATGTTGAGATTGGAAAAGGTGTGGCTGCAGTGGCAGACACTTACCTATCCTGATCTCATTACCTTTTTTTATTTTCAATGCTCCCTTTACAAACTTAATTTTGTTTATTAATCGTATCTTATACCTATTTTTTATCCAATCTTAGATTTTGATTAGTTTCTGAATAAATTATTAATTGTTGTATTTTCCCTCATTTTACACCCCAATTAATTATTACTAATTTTATAGAAAATATTATATAATAGAATGTAATACTAAATATCGAGGTAGTATTATGAGAAAAGTTCTATTATTGATAATATTGTCAGGATTGGTTTTCTTTTTAAGCATTAGCAATGCCTCTGCAGCATCTCCAGCGAATTTTACTACAGATGAAATTGCATCTGCTTCAGTTACGGTTAAAAACCAAATAGAAACGACAAAAACGTTGCCCAGGAGTGTAAATATTGGGAGTGGGACCGTTAACACAGCCCAGTATCTTCATCTGGCAGTGCAGGCCACGAATCAGATAAATAATAACAATAAAACCCCAATATCTATGCAAGGTGATACTGCACCTGGATATCAGGAAGAACAATTGAACAGTGGCAGCATGACCAAAGCAGATTACCTGGACTTTGCCCGGCGAATCGATGCCCATATGGATGACAACCACCAAGCACCACCCTACGGTCTCATTGGCCCGGGTAAGATCAGTTACTCATCCCAAGTATACCTCTACAGTCGCATACTAACCATATACAAAAATTACGGCAGCATACCTCCAAACATTAACCTCAAGGCATGGTCTGCTCAAAACATCCCCATAACCGAAACTCAATCCTTCAGCTTCACCCCCAACCAAATCGTCACTACTGCCGACGGACTGAAAAATACCATTGAATCCACTAAAAGTTTACCCAACACAGTCACTGTTGCTGGTGTAAACATAAACACCGCCCAGTTCTTGCATCTAGCAGTGCAAGCCACCATCCAAATAAACAACAATAATGCCGCCCGTATAGCAATACAAAGTGATAGCATACCCGGATCTCAGGAAGAACAATTAAACATCGGCACCATGACTAAAGCAAATTACCTTGACTTTGCCCAGCGTATTAACAGCCATATGAATAGTAACCATCAGGCACCCCCATATGGACTTATCGGCCCCGGGAAAATAAGTTATTCATCCCAGGTTTACCTTTACAGCCGCATCTTAAGTGTTTACAAAACTTACGGTAGTTTGCCATTGGCCATAAATGTGAAACCATGGACTGCAGCCAACATCCCCATAGGATACACCACTTTCACGGTTGCACAGATTACCGCTGCTTCGGTTAACCTGAAAACCCATATAGAGACCAATAAAAACCTCCCAACTAGTGTAGTTGTTGGTGGGAAAACCATCAACACCGGACAATTTTTGCATTTAGTGGTGCAGGCCACTAATCAAATAAAGAATAACAATAACAGCACTATACTACTGGAAGACGACACTGCCCCCAGTTCTAGTGAGGAATCATTGAGTAGTGGTAGTTTGAGTCTAGCGGCTTATATAGATTTTGCTCAACGTATTGACAGCTATATGGACAGTAATCACCAGGCACCCCCATATGGACTCATTGGACTGGGTAAAATTAGTTACCAAAACATGGTCTACACTTTCAGCAAGATCCTGAACAGTTATCACACCCATCAAGTCCTTCCCAGTGCCGTGAATGTGAAGCCCTGGGTTGAGGTTATAAATCCGGTAAAGAATAGCCGAACTGCTAAAAGATTCAGCACTATACAGGCAGCTATAAACGATGCTACCACTCTAAATGGGGATAGTTTGATTTTAAGGGACTCCATTTATACCGAAAATGTTCTGGTTAATAAAAAATTGACTATAAAACCAGATGCTGGTGTTAAAATAATAATCAGGGCTTTGAATTCTTCGAAGCCTGTTTTTTCCATGAATTACCGGGGAAATGGTACCACAATTCAGAGTTTCACCATTACTGGAGCTACTAATTCCAGTGGGATTTACTTAACTGGAACTTCAGGGTGTAATCTCCTTGGGAATAATATAATGGGTAATTCACATGGGATATACCTCTATAACAGTAAAAATAATCTCCTGTCAGGGAATACCGTGAAAAATAATACTTATTCCGGGATTATATTTGCAGATTCAAGTTATAACACTCTAAAGAACAATGATGCATCAGATAATCCCCGTGGCATTCGTTTCACTAACAGTAATTACAACACCATCCAGAATAATCAGTTGTTAAACATCCCAAATTATGCGATTGGTTTTGAAAGATCAAATAATAACACCCTCAAAAGTAATGTTTTAATGGGTAATCAATATGGGATGTATATTGGTATCACTGGGAGTGTAACTGGTAGTTCAAACAATAATCTGATTCAAAATAACACTTTAATAGCTAATCAGCGGGGAATCTATGTTCATAACAGTACTGGTAATTCCATTATCGGGAACACCCTGATTGAGAATCAGTACGGAGTATATGTCTACTATTCCTCCTGCACTATTAATTTCAACAGAATTGTTGGAAACAGTAAATACGGATTTTATAAAGTGGGCAATGGAACAGTTAATGCAATTAATAACTGGTGGGGTACCAACGATCCTCGAAATTCATCAGACTATGGAAGTGCACTCTACACGCCCGGAGGAACAGTTGATTCTACTTCATGGCTAATGCTGAACTTAACCGGGTCAACTATCTATGTAACCAAAAACAGCATATCCCAGTCAGAAATTACCGCTGATTTAACCCATGACAACCAGGGAAAAGATACCTCCAGTTCAGGTACCATACCCAATGGAATACCAGTGAATTTCACAACTACAATTGGAAGCATTAATATTACTATTACTACCAAAAGAGGTAAAGCAGTAGCCATTCTCACATCTAACCCCTCATCTAGCGCAACAACAATCACATCAACCTTGGACAATCAGACGGTTTCTAAAGCCTTCCGTAAATCATTTAACACCATACAGGCAGCCATAAGTAACACATTAACCGTTGATGGGGATGTTATTCTGGTGGAAAATGGGACATACATTGAAAACATTGCTGTGAATAAAAACCTCACCATAATTTCAGACGGTAATGTTACTGTTCAGGCGGCGAATCCTTCCAATCCTGTTTTCACTATTAATATTAGAGGTAGTGGATCACTGATTAAGAGTTTTGTTATTTCCGGAGCTGTGAACAGTTTTGGATTACTTTTGAATGGATGTTCAAACTGCACCATAACTAATAACACTGTAACCAACAATTACTTTGGAATCCTTACCAATACTGTCAAAACTAAGAATAATGTTATAATATTCAATATTATAACCAGTAATCAAATGATTGGGTTGGGCACTTGTAACAGTGATAATTGTGTAATTTATGAGAACACAATCACCTCTAATGGCTATTGTGGCATAGAACTCCTTGATTCAAACAATAATATCGTTCACACTAACCTGATAATGAGTAATGATGGTCCTGGAATTTTTATTTCAAATATAAACAACACCCTAATTCAGAATAACCTCATCCCTGGAAATATATATGGATTATACATGAAATACTGTCGAAATTGCACAGTTTACGGGAACATAATAACTCAAGGCATCGTGGGAATGTATGTCAATTCATCAATTGTTAACATTAATTTTAACAGAATAGCATCAAACAATCAATACGAACTTATCAGTGCGAATGGAAATGTAAACGCAACCAACAACTGGTGGGGATCAAATGACAATCCGGTGAATTTAGATGAAATTGTTTTTAATGGATTTGTGGTTTATAATCCCTGGCTTATGCTGAGTATTGATCCAACTTCAACTGTTAATTCTGGTGGAAATGCCAGCATAACTGCTGATTTAACCCATAATAACCTGGGGCAGGATACTTCATCTCTGGGACATGTTATAAAAGGTATACCCATCACTTTCAGCACAAGCTATGGGACGATTCTCACACCAATACTCACATTTAACGGACAAGCTGTGGCTATCTTAAATATGGGCACTACAGCGTCTCGGACGGTTACAGTTAATGCATCTCTGGATAGTCAGACCGTGTCCCGGCAGATGTTTATTGCTCCAGGTGTGGCAACACTGCACATTACGAGCTCTGCACTGAACAGTACCACCCTTCAACCCATCAGCTTAACCTATACTGTGCCTTTAAATAGTTCTGTGACATGGCTCAGTGTCCTCTGGAAAAACACCCATGTATTCTACGGTGAACTGCAGATAATAATAAACGGAACTGTAGTCAGTAGCAGAGGATACGTTAATCCAGTTTACAATACTTGGAGGAACAGTTATCGTGGTGATGTTTTCAGGGCAATTATATATGCAAATAATTACATATTACAATATGGTAATAATCAGAGTATGATCCCAGTGAGTTTCTGGAATGATCTAACTTCACTATACAGTTTAACCAACACCGAACTCCAGTTTGTCCAGAACCACCGACTGGAATTTGTGGACAACCTCACGGTTAATTTGGTTTATCCTGGAATGGCTGGTCAAAATATAACTGTGGTTGATCCTGAAACTAGTACTGATGTGATAAATCTGAAATTTCCTGGAAATAATATTCACAGGACCAATCAAATCACATATATGAACGGCATTTTCGTTGAACCTGCAGGTTATGAGGGTGTGAAAAGCTTTGCAATAGCTACAGCAGACGTAACCACTAATATTTTTACTTATTGGTTGAATCAGAATTCTACTTATCCTAGAGGGGCGATGAAAGCAGCTTACGGTACTTTCCTGACAGCTTTACTGGTGGAATACTGTCATGATCAGATTGCAGATAACTTTGCATCTGAATATAATGTCACATGGAGCAGAACACACCCAATCGCAGTCTCAGTGGGTGATGATGCCTACCAGACTTATTTAACACTTGAATGTGATCATGGTATGGGAATGACTGTTGTTGGCAAGGCAAACAATATGAAGTTATTTAATTATGCATGTTCTTCTGTAATTTCACCCATTGAATATGAGGTTATGTATAATTTATTGTTTAGTTATCAAACAAACTCTGTTTTCACCGGACCTTTAAGTTCTGTTATAGTAGATCTCAGTAATCGGTACCTAATTGGCATTCCTTTAGATGTGTCTGAGCAGAATGGTTATATTATAGCAAATGCTGCTGGATATACTAATGAATTCATGGTTGTTGATCCGGAAACGGGTATTGTACGGGATATTAACATGATTAATGGATTTTGCGGTGCTTACTGTTTCCATGATCTTCAGACCGATCTCGCTATTGGTTATGGTTTGGGACTTTTGGGTGGTGATCAAATAGTAGGGTTGTGTAATATGATTCAAGGAATTATGAACACAAAGATTGAAATTACCATCAACATAAAGAGTGCCTTAGCCGCTTATAACTTGGACCTAATTGCGGCAGCAGCGATAATTGGTGCTTTTGGCCCTGATGAAGCTTTTGCCGCTGCAGGACTTACTTCTGAACAAATTGCAATTCTTCAGGCAAGTAATTGGTATATACTTAGTCGAATAGGTAACATAATGGCACCAATAGGATTGGGAGTATCAATATTGCAAGGTACACTACAAAATGAAATAAATCAGGTCTGGCAACATCCTGTGGTAGAAGTTAAAGTTAACGGAAGAATAGTGTATACACAGATCCATGGTTCTTCTAATATAGTTTAATCTTTAATAAACGAGATATAAAAGAAGTGAAAATTATGAAAGGTGGTTTATACGCGATAATGATTGGAATATTTGGGATAATTGTAACTATGCCATTTTATTTAAAAGATCCATCATTATACTCCATTCCATTTCTATTAACCTTTTTAATGGTTATTATAGGTGGTTTATTCGATCTTAGGGAAGAATATTCTAATAACAACTTTTACTTGATTGTGATTATGTTTTTGGTGGTAATATGGATTTTAGGTTTCATTCAACCACTTTCTCAAGACATAAATCAAATAGCATACTACATAGAAACTGGATTAATCACACTAATGTTCATTGCAGCGATTAGATCCATGCTAAAAGGAAGGAATAAAATAGAAAAATTATTAGAACCTTATGAGAAAATTCTAGCAGTAAACCCTAATGATACCACAGCTTTAAATAATAAAGGCGTTAAATTATTCGAATTTTTCAGATATAATGAATCAATGCAATGTTTTGATAAAATTTTAAAGATAAATCAAAATGATGCTACGGCATTGCACAACAAGGATTTTGTAGAGGAAATGCGGGATCATACACTTGTAGATTACTTTAAAAAAATCCCCAAATACAAAGTTATTGAAAAAGAAAATAAATTGATTTTAGAAGCTAAATAAAGGGAAACATCATAAATCTAGGTTAACTGAGTGATGTTACCAGAATTTGATATGGGAATGACTGTTGTTAGCAAGCCAACAACATGAAGTTAATTTAATTATGCATGTTATTCAAACGATTTCACCTATTAAATATGGGGTTATGAACAATTTAAGTTGCAATTTCCAATCAAACACAATTTTTGATGGTTCTAAAAGTTCAGTGATAACGGAATCTTATCCCAGGCAGCTACACCGCTATGAAAGTCACTGATAAACATAATCAACAGAACAATAAACTTGAACTCCATAGGAGATACTGTCCTCAGAATAAGCCCCATTATGCATATGGATGGTTTTCTGCTGGTTATGAGGGTTTTAATAGTTTTGCCATTGCCACTACTGGGTAACTTTGGTAATGTCTGAGTATTCATATCCCACTATCTATACTTAATGGGAAAACAAGTTGATATACTTCATATAACTTCCCTAATAACCCCAGCAACAGTCTTAAGAAGGATTGGTCCATCTATCCACGCCTGCCGGAGTAAGTAACCTGGTCTGAGGTAGAAATTCCGGAAGGCTTTGTACTGTAGGTTCCGTAGTTCTTCCAGGGAACAGTCCACTGTTTCCAGAACCGGTGCTATAAGAGTGTATTTGGACCAGTCCTTCACTTTTATAAGATTTTTTTCCACAGATTCCTTGTAGAACCTGGTTCCAGGGTAGGGTGTGGCTAGGCTGAAAACTGCATAGGAGGGGTTGAGTTCCCTTACAAAGTTAACTGTCCTTTTTATGCTTTCTTTGGTGTCTCCGGGCATTCCCAGGACCACTGATGCTATGGTACGGATTTTATACTTTTTGGATAGCTGGAATGCTTGGCGTATCTTTTCAATAGTAATATTTTTACTGGTGGCATCCAGCATCTGTTGGTCTGCAGATTCTACACCCATAAAAAGGGTTATACAACCAGCTCCCCTCATTTTTTCCAATAGATCAGCGGATAAAGTATCCACACGTGCTGTGCATCCCCAGAACACGTCCAGATCTCTTTTCTTAATCTCGTCACAGATGGCTTCCACCATACGATGGTTTAGGGTGAAGGTGTCATCCATGAAGGCGATGATTCCCACATGATGATCACGGACCAGGTGTTCCATTTCATCCACCACATTCTCTGGTGAGCGTAATCGTAGTTTAGGACCGTGCAGGGCAGCTGATGCGCAGAAGGAGCATTGCATTGGACAACCGCGGCTGGTGATCATGGTTGCCATACCTGTTTTCATGTTGAGCATTTTGTAATGGTCCATGGGGAGTAGATGTCGGGCTGGGAATGGTAATGCATCCATATTGGTTATGAGTGGGCGTGGTGGGTTTACCTGACCCTCCAGTGCTATTCCCCGGACATGGGATAGGTCCCCTCCATTTTCTAGAGTTTGCACCAATTCCAGCATAGTATATTCTCCCTCACCCATAACCACCACATCCACATAATCTGTTTTGAGAACTTCCTGGTGGTTGAAGGTGGGATGGTACCCACCCATAACCACTGTGGTCTCAGGAGAAATCTTTTTCACCAGTTGGGCAGTTTTTCTGGCCTGTTGGATGGTGGGTGTGAGGGCAGTGATGGCCACCACTTGTGGTGATGTTCCATTTAACTCGTCTTCCAAGTCTTCCCAGGTCATCTCCAGGGCAGAAGCATCAATGATGTTCACATCATAACCATTTTCTTCTAAAACCGCTGCCATGTAGGATATTCCCAGTGGTGGAGCTACTACTCCAATGAATTTATATTTGGAGTTGGTTTGGGGTGGATTTATGAATGTGACTTTCATTTTATCATCTTCAGAAATTTTTTGGTTTTTCAATTTTCATCATACTCCAATTATCCTGTTAATCTTAATTGGATTAATATTCAGGGATTATTATGCCATCTAATGCTTTATCTAATGATAGAAATATCATTGAGATAGAAATATCATTAAATTAGGATATATCCAACTGATTAGAATCTATCCAAACTGATGATCTGCAAGGATAGAAATACTCTGATCTCTTCTTGAAAGCCCTTCTTCTTAAAGGGGGCCTTATGAGAAGGGCGTGTTAATGGTTAAAAACAATAGCTTTTTAAATGGGTAAATATTCAAATTACACCCTACTTAAAGAGTGATTTCCATGAATTGGGAATATTCCAAAGAGAATTGTTCAATTCCAAAGTGAATTATTGAATTTGCATTCTCAATAAAATGTGAGAATCATCTCCCAACTATTTACGATGGAAACACACCAAAACAGGGTAATATTTGAAAAGGTTGTGATGGTTAAAAATATTAAAATTGGAATTTAATTAACTGAACTTATAATAACTGAATTTATGATTTATTAAACATCCATATAAATATAACCGACTTATTCAAACTTCCATGAATTATGATGATAAGTTTAAACTCATATTGTTTCTTTAAACTTCTTTTATCATGGCAGCCACGGTCTTCAGGATTATAGGACCATCCATTCGAACCTGTTTTATGAGATATACTGGTCGGAGATAGAACTGTCTGAAAGCCTTTTTTTGCATCTTTTTAAGCTCGTCCATGGAGCAGTCAACTGTTTCCAGGACAGGGGAAAGTAGTGTGTATTTGGACCAATCCTTAACCTTGATGAGGTTATCCTGCACTGCTTCCTGGTAAAACCTGGTTCCAGGGTAGGGTGTGGCCAGTGAAAAGAGGGCATAGGATGGGTTCAGTTCCCTGACGAATTTAATGGTTCGTTCTATGCTTTCTTTGGTGTCTCCAGGCATCCCCAGGACCACCGAGGCTATGGTGCGTATGTCATTTTCTCGGGATAGTTTAAAGGCCTGGCGGATCTTTTCAATGGTCATCTGCTTGTTAACCCGGTCCAGTTGCTGCTGATCAGCAGATTCCACTCCCAGGAACATGGTTATGCACCCAGAATCACTCAGTTTACGGAGTAATTTTTCTGATAGGGTATCTGCCCGGGCAGTGCATCCCCAGTAAACATCAATATCTCTTCTTTTAATCTCATCACAGATATCTTCCACCCGACTTGGTTTCAGGGTGAATGTGTCATCCATGAATGCGATCATACCTGAGTCATGGTCGTTGATTAGGTGTTCCATTTCATCCACCACATTTTCCGGTGATCTCATTCGCAGCTGGTGTCCGTGTAATGCGGCAGAGGCGCAGAATGAACATTGCATTGGACATCCCCTGCCTGATATCATGGTGGCAGTGTGGAGTTTCATGTTCAGGATCTTGTAATGGTCCATGGGGAGAAGGTGTCTTGCCGGGAAAGGTAATTCATCGAGATCCTCAATGAGAGGCCGTGGAGAGGTCACTCCTCCTTCGTAGGCAATACCTTGCACATTTTTAAGGTCTCCACCTTCATCCAGGGTTTCCACCAAGTCCAGGAGAGTGTACTCGCCTTCACCCATTACCACAACATCCACATATTCCCTTTCTAAGATTTCCTGATAGTTGAAGGTGGGGTGATATCCCCCCATAACCACTGTCGCCTGAGGACATGTTTTTTTGGCCAGTTCAGCTGTTAACATGGCTTTATCAATAGTGGGAGTTAGGGCAGTTATTGCCACCAGCCCAGGAGATATTCGTTTGATTTCAGTTTCAAGAGTTTCCCAACTCATTTCAAGGGCTGCTGCATCAATTATTTCCACATCAATGTTATTTTCTTCCAGCACTGCGGCTATGTAAGCAATACCTAATGGCGGTGCTACTAATCCTATAAATTTGTATTTAGAATTGAAATAAGGGGGGTTAATGAGAAGTACCTTCATTCAATCACCTGAAAATGTAAAATCTTCCAGAATTCACCGGGGGAACGGGATGTCTTCATTTTCATCAACTCTTATCTCTATAAGTACTGGTTTATTAAGTTTTACTGCCTCCTGCACAGCAGCAAAAATATCACCGGGAGAATCTATCATCAAGGCCTTTATATGGTATGCGTTGGCCAGTTTCACGAAATCAGGATTATCCAGTTCCACCTGGAACGATCCATCATAATATAACTCCTGCCACTGCTTTATGATTCCCAGGGACTGGTTGTTTAAGAGGCAGATGGTAATGGGTAGTTCCATTTCAGCTATGGTTGCCAGTTCCTGGACGCTCATCTGGAACCCACCGTCACCCACCACTACCACCACGTGCTTGGATGGTCTTGCCAGGCTTACACCCACTGCTGCCGGGATCCCATAACCCATAGGTCCGAATCCACCTGAAAAGATAAGAGAAGATGGCTCCCGAACTTTCATGAGCAGGTTAACCCATGTGGTGTGGCTTCCAGCATCGTTTACCAGGATTGAATCATTCATTCCCTGTAAGATCTCCATGATTGCTCTTTGTGGTTTTATAGGTGTTTCTTCAAAGTCGGTGGCCACATTCTGGTTTTTATCATACTTTTGAAGTTCATTTAACCATTCATCAGTATTTTCAGGGGTTGTTTCTTTTATTTTTTCCAGGAATTCTTTAACATCTCCCTTAATATTCACATCACCCGTTAAAACTGCTTCATCTAAATTCACCTGGATAATTGGCCCTTTTCCCAGCCCCATCAGGGTTCTTTCTGATAATCGAGACCCCAGTACCAGTATAATATCCGCGTTTTCCCCGGCGAAGTTGGCAGCCTCTGTTCCTCGCAGACCAATTAGTCCTAAAGAAAGAGGATGATCCTCACTTATGACTCCTCTAGCAGGGTAGGTGGTTACTACTGGGATCTGATGTTTTTCTGCGAATATTTGAAGATCTTCAGATGCATGTGACCATAAAACTCCGGCTCCAGACAGTATCAGTGGTTTTTGAGAAGTTTCAACCAGCTCTCTTACCTGGTTTAAGATCTTCTCATCAGGTTCATTATTTTTTAAGAGACTCTCACCAGGTTCATTATTTTTTAAGAGCTTGTCATCAGTTTCATAGGTTAATTCAAGCCATTCATCCAATAGAGAGGTATCAACTTCTTCTTGGAGAATATCTTTAGGAAAATTAAGGTGAATTGGACCAGTTTTACCATTTTTCAGGGCTGTAATTGCCTTCTGAATAATGGAAATCCCTTCTTTAGGATTGTTTATGAGGTGGCTCTGGAGGGTGATTGGTTCAAAAACAGAGTTAATATCCACATCCTGGAATACATTTTCACCCTTAAACTGGGAGGAAACATCACCCGTAATAACCAGTAAAGGGACGGAATCCTTGAATGCTGTTGCCACTCCCATTACCATGTTTAATGCCCCAGGTCCTGCAGATGCAACGCATATTCCGGGTTGGGATGATGCCCTTGCATACCCATCAGCAGCGTGTGCTGCTCCCTGTTCATGACGCATTAAAACATGTTTTACGGAAGATTTCCGGAGTGCCTGGTAAAAAGGGAGAATCTGTTCCCCAGGATAGCCAAATATGAATTCAGTTTCCTCTTTTTCCAGTATTTTAACCAGGGCATCTGCCAATCTCATCTTGGCCGCAGTCTGCATGATTAAACTATGGTGCTTCCAGTATAATTAAATGATGTCCAGAGGATCAGCCCACAGGATGTAGACAATCATTATCACTTAAAAAAATTTATGACACTGGTGAAACATATTAGAGTATAGTAGTGGTGATATTATAAACCTAAATAAGGGGTTTAAAGGAGGGGTTAGTATTTCCAGTGAATTAGATGCCCTGCTTCATGAAAACAGATTATTCCCACCAGGGAAAGATTTAATGGTAAACAGCAATATCCAGAGATGGATGAATCGTTATGGGATTAATGATTATGATGAACTGCTTCAGCGGGCTCTTGATGATCCTGACTGGTTCTGGGATGAGCTTGCCCTGGAGCTGGAATGGTTCCAACCCTACCAGGATGTCTTAAAATGGGATCCTCCCCATGCAGAGTGGTTCTGCGGTGGTAAATTTAACATCACCCATAATGCCCTGGACCGGCATGTGAAATCCTGGCGTAAAAACAAGGTGGCCTATATATGGGAAGGTGAATTGGGTCAGGTGAAGAAGCTGACCTACCAGGATCTTTACCGGAAGGTTAATCAGATGGCCAATGCCCTGCGAGGTCTGGGTGTTGAGAAGGGGGATCGTGTAGCTATTTACTTGCCCATGATACTGGAGTTACCCATAGCAATGCTGGCCTGTGCCAAGATCGGAGCAGTGCACAGTGTGGTTTTCTCCGGGTTCTGGGCCAAAGCATTCCATGAAAGGGCAAAGGATGCTCAGGTGAAAGTGGCCATAACTGTAGATGGATTTTATCGCAGAGGTAAAGTCATACCCCTCAAGGAAAATGTGGATCGGGTTTTAGATGATATTCCCTCCCTGGAAAAACTAATTGTAGTTCAACATGCCAACTGCCCCGTCAAGATGAAAGCTGGTCGGGATTTATGGTGGGATGAGATCATTCAGGATCAGGATAGAGAATGCGTCGCTGAAGTAATGGATTCTGAAGATCCTCTTTTTATTCTCTACACCTCCGGAACAACCGGGAAACCCAAGGGTGTGCTTCATGTTCATGGAGGTTATGCAGTTGGTATCTACGCCACCTTAAAATTTGTTTTTGACCTGAAAGATGAGGATATCTGGTGGTGTGCTGCAGATATTGGCTGGGTAACCGGTCACAGTTACATTGTCTACGCTCCCCTACTCCTTGGAGCCACCTCAGTGATGTATGAAGGGGCTCCTGATTATCCTGACCCTGATCGCCTGTGGAAAATTATCGAAAATTACGGTGTGAATGTATTCTACACCGCACCTACCACCATCCGCATGTTCATGAAACACGGGGAGAAATGGCCCCAGAAACATGATTTAACCTCTTTAAGACTGTTAGGTAGCGTGGGGGAGCCCATAAACCCAGAAGCGTGGATATGGTACTATAAAAATATTGGGAACCATCAGTGCCCCATTATGGACACCTGGTGGCAGACTGAAACTGGAATGCAACTTATAACTCCCCTTCCCATCACTTCCCTCAAACCCGGGTCAGCAGTAAAACCGTTCCCCACAGTGGAAGCAGATGTGGTGGATGATGAGGGGAAGTCAATCAATGAAGGGGGCGGTCACCTGGTGATTAAAACTCCATGGCCTGCCATGTTCCGCACATTATATAAGGACCCGGAACGCTACGTGGATGCTTACTGGAGTACTTTCCCTGGAGTTTATCTCAGTGGTGATGTGGCTCGTATTGATGAAGATGGCTATTTCTGGGTACAGGGAAGGGAGGATGATGTTTTGAATGTTGCCGGGCATCGCATTAGTACGGCAGAGGTGGAATCTGCCCTGGTGAGTTATGATGCTGTTGCTGAAGCGGCAGTGGTGGGTAAACCGGACCCGGTTAAGGGTGAGGAGATCTGCAGTTTCATTACATTAAAAGAAGGGTTCAAACCCAGCCCCCGTATGAAACACTTGCTCAGGGAACATGTACGAGAAGAAATTGGCCCTGTGGCCAGTCCTGCCTGTGTTAACTTCGTTAACGATCTCCCCAAGACCCGTTCGGGTAAGATCATGCGCCGGGTGATTAAGGCTAAGGTTAAAGGTGAAGATGTGGGTGATATAAGCACTCTGGCTAATCCTGAGGCTGTGGATGAACTTGATAATGCATTGTAAGGGTGTTAAAAAAAATAGGAAATTAAAGTAAAACAAGATTTAAATTTATATTTCTCGGTTTATTTTCCCCTATTTACTCTTCTTTTTCCTGGTAACTGCCATTGTACTCTCCGGAACCTTCAACTGGGAATACGACTCCCTGGGCAATCCTTTCACCACGTTTGAGTGTGAATGGGAATTCTCCCTGGTTCACCAGTAAAAACTGCAGTGTACCATAAAAACCAGGATCACCCACTGCAGTGTGGATGGTTACAAACGATCGTAAGAGTGTGGAACGAGGTAGATATAGCATGGAATATCCTTTGGGAATTTTTATCTTGCGGTCAATGGTTACACTGTAAGCTGTTTTAGGCTGCAGAGTGTAAAGAGGTGGTTCCAGTTTTTCCAGTTCAGGGAGGTTCTTTTCATTGTCAATCAAAGATCCCGGTCCTTTCTGCTGGTAAACCTGATCCACCCTGAGGTCTATGCCTGATGGTTCCACCAGTTCTGCAAATTCAGGGAATAGTTTTATGAGTTCTTTTTCACCTAACATGGATTGATTCTCCTGGAATTATATTAATAAGTATTTTTAAGATTTTTTAAAGTAATTATTAAAACACTTTAGAACTCAACCCTTAAAAAAGGTGACATTAATGAAACAGCACTCACCTTTTCCATTTAAATCAAAATTAAAAAGGGTTGATACTAAAATAAAAATAATAATTAAAAAATAAACATTTTAAGAAAAATTAACTAGATCAGGTTATGATCATGAAAAAAGTTAAAGACCACTTCGAAGAAGAAGCAGAAGAATTTGACAAACTCATACGAACATTAATTCCATTTTATGATGAGATGGTTAGTTCACTGGTACTTTCGCTTCCTTTCCACGGGAAAGAAAAAATTAAGATTCTTGATCTAGGCTGTGGCACGGGAAACATATCCCGAGAGGTGAAAAAAAGGTTTCCCAATGCCCAAATCACCTGTGTGGACCTTGCAGAGAACATGATCAAAATGGCGAAAACCAAACTTTCCCCTTATACAGATGTGGAGTTTTTAAGAGCTGATTTCCGTGAACTGGACTTCCATGAAGAGTATGATACGGTGATATCTTCCCTGGCACTGCATCACCTGCAGCCTGAGGAACAGAGAGCATTCTACCGTAGACTAAATGGGTTCCTAAAGGATGGTGGAGTGTTTTATAATGCCGACATCGTGCTGGGAAGCACTCCCTACCTTAATCAGACCTACCAGGATAAATGGGTGGAGTTCATGCTCCAAAATCACAACCAGGAAGAAGTAGAAAAAACATGGCTAGCCAAACACCGGGAAGAAGATTTTCCTTCACCTTTACCCAGTCATATTCAGTGGATGAAAGAGGCCGGGTTTAATGATGTGGATGTGGTGTGGAAATACTACATGTTTGGAGTTTATGGTGGTAAAAAATAGAAAACTGTTGTTTGAAACTGAATTTTGGAAATGAGATGAGTTTTGAAACATTATTTGATAAAAAATGATTTGATAAAAAAATGAGAAAGAATTATTGTGAAATGAAAAATTAATGAATTAAAGAGTTAGCTACTATTTTTTAGAGTAGTTAATCCCCCAGAACCTGTTCCACCATCCAGTCCGGGTGGAACTCCATAATATCCCCATAACCCTGGCCAACACCTAAAAACAGTATGGGTTTATTTATTACATGCCCGATGGATAGTGCTGCTCCTCCTTTGGCATCAGCGTCTGCTTTGGTGAGTATAATCCCATCCACTCCCACTGCATCATCAAATTTACGGGCCTGTTCCACTGCATCGTTACCGGTGAGGGCATCTCCAACGAATATAGCCAGATCCGGCTTTACCACCCTCTGAATCTTTTTCATTTCATCCATGAGGTTTACATTGGTTTGCATTCGTCCAGCAGTGTCTATTAGAACAAGTTCTTTCTTCTTGGCCCGTGCGTGTTCCACCGCATCATAAGCCACTGCTGCAGGATCTGCTCCTTTCTGGTGACGGATGATCTTAACTCCCACTTTTTCGGCGTGATAGGATATCTGTTCTATAGCTCCTGCACGGAATGTGTCAGAAGCAGCAATAACTGGAGTGTAACCTTCTTTAACATAATGATCAGCAATTTTAGAGATGGTAGTGGTCTTACCAGTTCCATTAACACCAACAAACATTATTTTGAGTGGTTCGCCAGTTTTTTTAGCCTGTTGAACCAGTTCTTTTAGGTTAGGGCCGCCCACAACCAGTATATCAGATATTGCTTTTTTAAGAGCTTCTCTGGTGAATTCTGCCACATCACTTCTTCTTTTTATCTTGCGACCCACCAGATCTTCCTTGACTGATTTAACAATCTGTTCCGCCACTTCCAGTGCAACATCTCCCTCAAGAAGGGCTAATTCCAGTTCAAAAAGAATATCATCAATATCTTTTTCAGATATGGTCTTGTGGGTGGCAAAGGTGAATAGGCCAGAAGGCTCCTCTTCTGTGTCCTTTCCAGATTCTCCCTTATCTTTTCCAGAATCAGTTGATTTCACAGAATCAGTTGCATCATTCACAGAATCTGTTGTAGAATCCGTGTCAGCTTTTACCTTAACAGAAGAATCTTCGGTTTTTAGTTTAGAACCAGTTTCATCTTTGTCCTGTTTTTTGGAATCTTCATCTTCAGAATCGGATTTCCTGCGGAAAAATGAAAAACGAGATTTCTTTTCTTCATCTGCTTCTTCCTTAAAATCTACGGATTCATCTTTTCCAGAAGTTTTATCTGATTTATCTTTATCCTCTTGATCTTTCCCTGAATCAGTTTTAACTTTTTTATCCTGAGTTTTTCCACTGGAAACTGTTTCAATTTTTTTAGTTTTATCTTCGGTTGAAGCAGTTTTTGTCTTTTCTCCAGCTGCTTCTTCCTCTTCAGAAGACAATTGATCAGAGATCTTTCCAATGGTTCCGGAAAACTTCTTTTTCAAAGATTCAAACAAAAAAATTCACTCCTTAAGGATGTAAGTATTTTTTAGAATATCAGAATTTCTAGAATATCAGAATTGGGATTTAGGATGAGCTTAGCAGAAATAAAAAGTAGGGTAATGAATTTAGGGTAATCAATTACCCTGGTGTGCCCTCAATTTTCTGGATGAGCGCCTCAGCTTCGGGGCTTTTCTGAGTGATGATCTGGCTGATCTTCTGAAGATCAGACATCATTTTTTGCATGATGTTATCCAGCTCTTTTTTCTGCTCTTCAATGCTCTTCTTAGCATCATCAATATTTTTCTTAACCGCAGCACCGGATCCGAGACCAACAATCACCTCTTCCGTGTTCTTGATTTCGGTGATTAAAAATGAACCCGCACCGATGGGTACCAGAGTTTCAGGTGACTTTTTCCCTTTAATAGCTTCCAGGGTCTCCTGGGCTATGGTCATGTCAGATATAGTGGCCTTAAGGGTTTCTACCTGCTGGTTCAGCATGTCGGCCTGTGCCTTGTAGGCGTTGAGCTCGTTTATAATCTCTTCCAGCCTTTGTCGGTCTTCCATGTTGTTCACTCCGAAGTCAGTGCTTTGATCAGGGTGTCCTGAACTTCTTCAGCGGAAATTTCCTCTATTTTCAAAATGTGGATCTGGTTGCGTACAATGTGATGTTTGCTACCAAATTCAGAGTATATCTTTTCCTTAATATCATTTTCACCAGTGGCTTTCAGTTCCTTAGTGAAGGGTTTAAATCTGTCGCCCATGACGAACTTACCTTGAACTCTAAATATTTTTGTCTTCATAATAATTCCTCAAGAAAACCTAATGATTCTTCTATTCTTGCCATTTCCGGACCGGTAGTCTTTTCTCCCACCAATACTCCATTGGAGTTGGCCACTGCACCTGCTCCCACCAGTTTTGTTCCCTGGTTCACGGTTCCCACATCTACAGGAACATTCATAGTTTTCTCCAGGAACTCTAATTCATCTGATGTTGCTGATGGATGGACCAATGCTCCTTTGTTGGTGACAACAGCCACTGATCCGGTGATCTTGAAATTAGCTATACTTCCTCGGACTACTTCCACATCCAGGGTCTCACAGACCACATCCACTGCTTCATCTGAGAGTAGTGGATTTACCACTGCCCCATGATCATTGGCCAGGATGATGTTACCCACTGCAGTGAGTCGGTCAGGTATCCGTTCCACTTCTAACCCAAATTCCTTAATGGCGTTTACCTCTGTGTCAAAGGCATATCTGGATACCAAAAATCCCCTGGAGTTTCCTACTGCCAGGGCACCGGCTAGACTACTTCCACTGATGGGAGTTTTTATTACCGGAACCTGAAGGGATTCTTCAACCACTCCCACCATTTTTTCTCCCAGGTTAGGTGGTGCCAGAGCCACTTTATCAGTGGCTGCAATGGAAACACCCAGGTTGGGGTTGCCTGCCAGATTAACTCTCCTAATCATAGGAGCTCACCTACTGGGCTAGGGTGACCAGAACGGAACCATCTTCATCTTTGGTTGCCTTAACCTTGATCTTAGGGGGTATTTTTTGAATTCCCCTTTCCCATATTTTTTCATTTACCGATTCATCCATTTTGACATCGTCGGATTTCATGTGTTTCTGGATGAACTCCCTTACCACACGGGTCGCTTTAGGTGACCTTTTGGTACGGGGAGCTGTTTTTGCATCCCGAAGGGGTA
>NZ_JACRGA010000018.1:0-42500 GCF_016217785.1 Methanobacterium sp. | reverse complement strand
TCCTGTCTTCGATGTCCATAAAGCTCACTTTAAAATAAGAGTATTAATTATTCAGATTATTCTAAAAAATCTTATGTTTATTACTGTTATGTAGTTCAGTCCTCTTAAAAACTTACACTAATTCTAGTATTGATTTTCCACTTAAAAAAGTTTTAATTAAAATAAAGAAAGTGGTGGAACGGATTATTTAAGTCACATTCCACACCATGACCTCAGATATTCCTTCTGAAGGTTCCTTATGGGCCAGTTTGAAATGGGTTAATCCGGCTCCCTGCATGAAGAACAGTCGGGTGAACATGGAGTCTTCCAGTTCCTTGCTCATTGCCACTGCAATCAGGTTGTCATCCTGTTTAACCACCAGTATGGAAAATGTGCTCTGGTTATTTACAACCGTGTCCATAGCAGTTGTACCATTGGAAACAATGATCAGGCGATGAGGTGGGGCAATCTTGTTTTTACTCACTTGCAGACCGCCAGTAACATTAGTACCATTTATCTGGACTGTTACATTATTCTCACCCTGGATGGTAACTACATTATTTTCAGTGGTGGCATTAGCCTGGGCCAGTGAATAGATGGAGTTGGTGGAATTTTTGCTGTCAAAGTTCCAGTTTCCGAAATAGGACCACCAGCCAGCTTTACCAACCATGTCCAGGCTGGTGACAAATAAATCTGGTGTGGTATTAGTTGGGTGAGTGTATTGTAATACATTCTGCGCCTGTTCAGTGGTCATTCCATACTGAGAGGTCAGTGTGTTCTGGGCTGAAGTTTTATCTGTAACCAGGATTTTATCCATGATTTCAACAGTTTTACCGGTGTTATTGGTGAAATTTTCCACAGCCATATAACCATTATCACCACTGGATGCCAGCATCTTAAGTATGCCCGCAGATAGGGCTTCATTATTGGTGGATAAGGCTTTACCAACCCAGTATGCCCGGGCGTTGTTCTGGGAACCTCCATCAAATGTGACTCCTCTATCTGCCTTAACAGCGAAGAGGTGTCCGAAGTCCCACCAGGATGTCATTACTGCGTTTGAAGGTGTGTTATTCTTTACCCAGGTAAGTGTGTTAACCATTGCATCATCAGTTCCAGGAACAACCGAGTTGGAAACTGCATTGGCAGAACTTACGGGACCGTAACATACCAGCACAATCACTAAAGCCATTGCTACGTATTGATATAGTGGTTTTTCTATCTGAGTTTTAAGATAATTCGCAATGAATCCAACAAAGATTCCTGCACACAGAGCAATTGGGAGTGAAAATGCTTCCACGAACCTTACACCCTTGGTAAATGCGTAAGCTGTGATTAATAGCCATACAGAGAAAAGTATGGCGTAATACAGATAATTACTCCGCTTTTCAGGAGGTATGATCCCTCCGAATTCTTTTTGTTCGGATTTGGTGTCTTTGGGTTCTTCTTTCCTGGATTTTCGCCCCCGTCTTGGTTTTCTATCCTTTTTAGGAGGTTTTCCTTTTCCTTTAGCTTCTTTTCCCTTGGCTTTTTTGATCCTCAGGTTCCAGAAGATCATCAGTAGTCCCAGTATTCCAAAGGCAAATGGGAATATTCCACCCACATCAGCTATTACGGTGCTTGCACTTGGAATCTGCAGTTCACCTACAGATATGAATACATTGGGATACGCTGTGGCCTGTGTAGCTGATTGAAGTTGAATTACGCTTAAAGGCTCGAGAAGCTGTGAGGAGAATAGATTTCCCCAGAATATGAACATCAACACTGAACTTAAACCCACGAATATGAGTAAGGGTAGTAGTACGGGTTGTTCAAGTAACCACTGCTTCTTGCTGGAATATCCTTTCCATGATTTGAAGGTCTCCATTTTAAATAGGTACTTAGAAATGAGCATGTACAGTACAGTGACGAAAATCACCAGGTAGAATATATACCACCAGCCCGACCATGCTATGGCAAATAACAGCATTGAAATAGCAGCATAAACTGCGAATAACATTTTTTTCCGGCTTTCAGTGGCGGTGATACTAACACTGAAGAACCATATCACCAGGAGTGGGAGGATCATACCAAACATGTCGGTGTCGAAGAAACCAGCGAAGGTGTGGGAGAAATAGAATGTGGAAACTCCCACCAGCACTCCTGCAGTGATACCTCCATAATCATTACTTAGGCTCTTAACGAAGAAATAGGCCGGTATAACACAAAGTGAAGCTATGATGGCCGACGTCCAAAAACTGACTTGTAACAGAGAATAGTCCCCAAATAAATTGGCCAGATAATAGAAGAATGCAGTAATCCATATAAGCAAGGGAGGATATTCTGCAGATCTTCCCGGTGGGAAGTAGGAATGTAAGTCCCAATCTGTACCATTTTTGATGGTGTCCCCTAAATAGCCATGTTCCACGAAGTTCTCAGTTAAGCGATAATTATAATATGAATCCATCTCACTGAAGTAAGGAAGACCATTATCCTCCTGGAAATAAGCTTTCATCTGGTCTGGCACTCCAGAGATGCCAGATGCCTCCGCTCGGAGGAAGAATACTAAAGAAAATAGAAGTAGGACTATTATGATTGGTTTTAACTTGGATAAGATGTTCTTTGTGTCCATATTATTTATTCCCCATTTGACCTTAAGTTGTTACTTATGATTGATTTGTAAACGTATATATCATATTATCTTATATTGGGCTGTTTTTACTATTTAAAGTATAAGTTTTGAATGATTTTATTATTACACCCCTATAAATCCCAGACAGTTTTAAGTATTAAAGACTCTCCCCCAGTTCCAAACTGGGCAATTTATATTTCATAACATGTCGTTGATATTATTTGAATTTTTATAAGGTTATAATTAGTTTTAATAATGTTAAACTTTGTATTAATGATTGTTTATTTTAGATTCAGTCGTACTATCTACGGTTTCTTATTGATTAATGACCAGACCCCAAGATTTAAATAGTATAATGTTAGATCTATCAAACATAATGTTATAAAAATCTAACATAATGTTTTAAATAAATAACATAATGTTACAAATAAACAACATACCTGAATGAAACAAATTGAATGAAACATACTGAATGAAAAATATTAATTATGAAAATGAGGTGAAAGAATGAAAATAGAATTCAATTATTTCTGGGGACTACTTGGTGTTTTAGGATTTTTAGGATATATCTTTGAAAATCAGATTTATTACGTGTTTTTTGCATTTTTCCTATTATTTTTAGTGCCAATTTTCAATAAAATAGGCAAAAAAGAAGAAAATGAGCACAGCCACCTGGATCATGAAGAAAGTGAAAATTACAAGGTATACAATATAAGTATTTGGTTTGGATCCGCTGCTTTAATGATTTCTGGGTTGATAATGATGGCTACCAAAACCATGAGTGATTTATTGGCTGTTATCATCCTATTGGGTATAACTGCTTATATGGCCAATTTTTTCACCTATGTCGGAATGGACAAAAAAGCCCAGGATGAACGTCTAAGAAAAATAGGGACATTCGCTACGACATATTCATGGTATATAACTTTAGTATTCATCTCTTTCCTGGTAATAACTATGTACTGGGCGCAAAATATACACAATCCCATTGAATTATTGGGTGTGACCATCTTCGTCATGACCTCCACTATGCTAATTGCTAACACAATTTTAAGCCGTAAAGGTGACATAGATTAAATTCATGTAAACTGAAGGCGAAAGAATGAAAACCAGGATAAAAGAATATAGAGCTCGCCATAACCTTACTCAAGCCCAGTTAGCGGGAAAAGTAGGCGTTAGAAGAGAAACCATCGTCTTCCTTGAAAAAGGAAAATACAATCCCTCTTTAAAACTAGCCCATGATATAGCAAAGGTTTTAAAGGGTAAAATTGACGATATTTTCATTTTTGATGACGAAACAGATTAAAAAAAGATTGAAAGAGATTAAAAAAAGATTGAAAGAGATTAAAAAAAGATTAAAGAGGTGAATTAAGAAAAATCAAAAACGAAAATCAAAAATTAATAGAAAACATAACTCAAGTTTTCTCAGATTTTTGTTCCTGTTTTTCTTCCAGTGAACGGGTGTAGCGACATCGCGGGAATCCACTGCATCCCACAAATTCACCGTATCTGCCCCTTCTTTTTATAAGATCCTTCCCACAATCTGGGCAGACACCCACCACCTCGTTTTGTGGAGGTTCTTCTCCTTCCCGCCCGCATTTAGGATCCATGCAGGCCCTCTGCCGTGGTTTTCCAAATGATATCATTGGCAGACCACATTCTTCACATTTAGTTTTAAGAACCGCGGCCCCACGAGGCATGGAGTAAGTTGATTTACAATCAGGATAGGAAGTACAACCCACAAAACTACCCCCCTTAGGTGAGTTAATCATGATGAGGTTACCACCACAATTACACTTGCCCACAATCATACTCTCCCTGTAGGCAGCGTAAAGCTCTTCCCCTATTTTCATCTTGTTTACATCAATATCATCCAGTATGGAGCTTACTTCTTCTTTGGCTTCATTTATTATCTTATCTTTTTTAACTTCAGCCTTCATTATGCCATCGAGCTTGGTTTCAAATTCTCGGGTTAACTCTTCACTGGTTATTTTCTCTGAATATTTTTTGAGAGTGTCAATCAGGTGCTCCCCCAGCTGGTTGACTGAAATTTTTTTACCTT
This sequence comes from Methanobacterium sp., assembly GCF_016217785.1. NCBI lineage: Archaea > Methanobacteriati > Methanobacteriota > Methanobacteria > Methanobacteriales > Methanobacteriaceae > Methanobacterium > Methanobacterium sp. The sequence continues at coordinate 37,851 of NZ_JACRGA010000018.1, read as the reverse complement.
CAACGTATTTCCGGTCATAAAGGATGGATATTATGTTAGCACGGGTAGATTTGGTTCCAAGTCCTCTTTTTTCCAGTTCTCTAATAAGTGAAGCTTGATTATACCGAGCAGGAGGTTTGGTCTCTTTTTCTTCAGAGTAAGCCCGGGCATCCAGATAGTCACCCTCTTTGAGTGATGGGAACTCATCATTTTCCACTTTACGGTAGGGATAGTGTTCTCTCCAACCCATTTTTGCCATTCTCTTCCTGCTGAAGGCGAATTCCTGACCTCCAATATCCAGTTGGGTTTTCATGGTTTCCATGAGACCATTTTCGCCGAAAACACTGATGAAACGGTATACGATGAGCTCGTAGAGTTTCTGATAATCTCTTCCCAGCCCTTTTGGTACCAGGCCGGTGGGGTGGATTGCAGGGTGAGCTTCATCTGTTTTTTTACCTTCACGGGGTTTAATAGGTTCAGGGAGTTTTTCAATCTGTTTTCTGAATGCTGCATTCTTTTTCAGTTGTCCCAGGATCTTTTTATACCCAATGCTGGGAGGTAACTTCTGGGAAGAGGTACGTGGATAAGAGGTGTAACCTTCAGCATACAAGTTCTGGGCAATGGATTGAGTTTTCTTGGGGCTGAAGCCAAATACCCCGTAGGCCTCAGACTGGAGGGAACCCAGATCAAATGGGACTGGAGGTAATTGTGGGGTTTCTTTAACGCTTATTTGATTTACCAGAGCATCTTTACCTTCACAATCAGCGAGTATCTCCTCTTGAACTTTTTTATCGAAGATCTTTCCCTTTTTATGATCAGCAATTATGTCCCCTTCAATTTTGGCCTTGATGAGCCAATAAGGCTCCGGGATGAAGCTTTGGATTTCTTTCTCTCTTTCAACCAGAATAGCCAGTGTTGGGGTCTGGACTCTCCCTGCAGAGAGTTGTATGTAACGACTGGTGGCTTTCATCACTGAATCAGTGAGGTGTTTGGATATGTTCACTCCAAAGATGAAATCCAGGACATGTCTGGCTTCTCCACTGTCAACCTGATTGAAATCAAGGTCAATTGGTTCATTGTAGGCCTTCAGCAGGTCCTCCTTGGTGAGGGTGGAGAATTTCATACGCACGGCATTGTCAATACTTTTCTCACCACAGGCGTACTTCAACGCATTAAAACCAATTAATGTGCCTTCAATATCGTAATCGCAGGCATGAATAAATCTGTCAGCGTTTTTGGAGAATTTTTTAATGGCATCTATATAGTTCTTAACGTACTTTTTGCTTTTATCCTTCTGGTATAGCGGGACCCATCCCACTTCAAACATACGTCCTTTTTCCTTTTTCAGGGGAGATAAAGAGTATAAATGCCCTACAGCAGAAAGCACTGTAGTTTTCTTCCCACCTTCTTCTATTTCATAGTAAGGTACCTTTTTATAACTCTTCTTTACCGCTTTGCCAGGTATGGCGCCGGCTATCTTCTCTGATGCCTTTGGTTTTTCGCATACTATAACTTCGTGCATGAAAATCACTTAAATAATAATTGTTAAACGATTAATAATAACTATCAATGATCGCCACTGATAACATTCCCGTCCCAATATAATTGGACATATAGATTATAATAATATGGTTGATTATGGTAGATATTATATTAATATAATTAGTAGGTGGAATGGATTACTCCTTCATTATATTTTATAGGATCATTTGAATGATTATTTATCTTGAAGGATCATTATCTTATTATCTTTAAGGATCATATCATAAGGATATATGAATTGATATTAAAAATTGCATATGAATACAAGTTTATCATCATGATATAATATTAACAGGAACTCAAACCTTAAAAATGAAGTATCCATGGAAAAATAAAGTATCCATACAATAATTAGTGTAGAAATTTCACAGTCTTTTACCCCCCCCCCCAAGTCTAAAATATACCCCCCAAGTCAAAAATAATCATTATGAAGGAGATGGAAATGTTAATAGGCGTTATTTCTGACACACACATTCCTGAAAGAACAGACCACATCCCTGAGATAGTTTTTAAAGTTTTTGAAGGTGCAGATCTTATATTACATGCCGGAGATCTGGTTTCACTTGAGATTAAAGATCAGCTGGAAGATGTAGCACCCACCATCTGTGTTCAGGGAAATATGGATCGTTACAGAGGTTTGGACCTCCCTCAAAGAAAAAAATTAAATTTAGAGGGTATAAAAATCGGTTTATCCCACGGTGAAGTTTATCCGCGGGGAGATACTCAACAGTTACAGTATATTGGTTTAGAAATGGGAGTGGAAGTTCTCATCACCGGTCACACACACTGGTCCTTCATCAAGGAGTTGCCAGACATGCTACTGCTTAACCCTGGAAGTCCCACTGTACCCCGGCTATCAGACCCATCAGTGATGCTCATAGAATTGGAAGATGGTAAGTTAGATGCTAATATAGTTAAAATTGGAGATCCCATCTGCAAAGCACTTAATTTTAAAGGAGAAAGAGAATAAATGAGTCAATGGAATAAAGAAAGGAAAAACGAAGAATATTATAAGAAGGCCAAAAAACAGGATTATCGTTCCAGGGCTTCCTTTAAACTACAGCAATTAAATCGTAAATATAAAATAATTAAAAAAGGAGATTTTGTGGTTGATCTAGGGGCTGCTCCAGGCGGATGGTCTCAGGTAGCCCTGGAAGCTGTGGGTGAAGATGGATTAGTGGTTGCTGTTGATCTTAACCGGATGAAATCATTCCCTGAGGAAAATTTCTGGAGCATCAAAGGAGATTTCACCCATGAAGAGACTCTGGATGAAATTAAACGTACCATGCAGGGTAAGGCCCAGGTGATCATATCCGATGCTGCCCCTAAACTATCCGGTATTAAGGATCTAGATCAACTCAGATCCATAGACCTTGCACAAAGTGTACTGCAGATAAGTGATAGTATCCTGAAATACAAAGGTAACATAATCATGAAAGTTTTTCAGGGCGAAGGATATCCACAACTCCTGGCAGAGGTTAAAACAAAATTTCAAACCGTTAGAACCACCAAACCGCCTTCTTCCCGTAAAAAAAGTGGAGAAATGTACGTGGTGGGCCGAGGTTTTAGAAGAGCAGGGAAACAAAATTAACTATTTTTTGAGCAATACAACATTTATAATGGCCACAGCATCAATTATAAATGTTCAATTTTAATATAAAACAATACAGCTATAAAAAAGTAAAATAAAATTAAATGATGGATTAAAATCTAAATAAAGAGATTAAAATCCGAATATTCCCTTTTTATCCATTTCACATCTTTGATCTTATGGTTGCTAAACTCGATTTGGCCTTTTGCAGTTGTGTTTGGGCTGTTTGAATCCTTGTATCTACCTCATCAGAAGGTTTACCCACGGAAATAGCACTTGAAACATCACTAATGGCAGATTGAGTTTTAATCAATTCCAGTTCCGCAGTATTATACTCTGTCTTTAATTGATTATTACTCGTAGCTTGCACCTGAACCTTCACATTATCATATTGAGTCTTTAAACTTGAATATTCAGATTGTAATGATGCTAGTTGGTCATTGGCATTATTAGCACTGGCATCTGCAGATATGAAAGATGAAATTGATTGGAATCCAAGGTAGGCCAGTATGGCCACTGTGGCCACGATCATCAACACCCCCATGACAGAAATAGTCATGGAAGTAGCCTTGAACATTCTTAACCTTGATCTTTTCATTGATTTGCACCTGATTTTAACTGTATTCCTATGTTTTCGTTACCCTATGTTTCGTTAAATTTAAGAAATGAAACTATAATTCAACATAAAGTTTTCATCTATTCTTTTACATTCATCTATTCTTTTACAATAATATCTAAACAACTCCTTAATATAATTAAAATATAATCTAAACCCAAATTTCATTATTAATAAAACTCTATTTAATTATTACTAATTTGTAGTCCCTAAAATTTATCCAATTATTAAAAACAGATATTTAACAGACCTGAAATAATTTACAAGAATTATATATCAATTAAATCAACTTTTAAAATGTTTAAAGCCCGTATGAGCTCTAAATATTTTTAGTTTTTCATGAGAATTTTTTTATAATAGAAGATATTATAGTTAGACGATGGAAACTTCAGCCGAAACTACAACTGACAAAACTAAAAATCCTGTGGCCAAGTTCGAGGAGTTCTTTAGTACCAAATATAAAGACACTGTTTACGAAGCTCTGGAGAAATATCCCGAGGATAGATCAGTTCTAGTTGATTATGTAGAACTAGAGATGTTCGACCCGGACCTGGCAGACCTGTTAATTGAAAAACCAGATGAAGTGATCAAAGCTGCTTCCAAGGCCGTGCAAAACATTGATCCCCTCAGAAAAAACGCTGAATTACATATTCGTTTCGAGAATGTGCGTAACAACATTCCCCTACGTTATTTAAGAAGTAAATACATTGGTAAGTTCGTGGCTGTAGATGGAATCGTGCGTAAGACTGATGAGATCCGTCCTCGAATTCAAAAAGCCATTTTCGAGTGCCGTAGCTGTATGCGGCTCCATGAAGTGCAGCAAAAAAGTAATATGGTCACTGAACCAGCCCTCTGCCAGGAATGTGGAGGTCGATCCTTCCGAATACTCCAGGAAGAATCCGAATTCCTGGATACTCAGAACACCAAGGTTCAAGAACCACTGGAAAACCTCTCCGGAGGTGAACAACCCCGCCAGATCAACGTTATATTGGAAGATGACTTGGTGGACACTGTGACCCCTGGAGATGTGATAAGAATCACTGGAACCATGAAAACAGTCCGTGATGAAAAAACAAAACGTTTTCACAATTATATTTATGGTAACTACATCAGTGCCCTGGAACAGGAGTTTGAAGAATTAGACATCAGCCCAGAAGATGAAGAAAAGATAAAGGAACTGGCTGCCGACCCCGATGTTTACAATAAAATAATCAACTCCACCGCACCATCTATTAAAGGATACAGAGAAGTTAAAGAAGCAATAGCCCTCCAATTATTCGGTGGTTCAGCCAAAGAACTGGATGATAAAACCAGAATCAGAGGAGACATTCATATCCTAATTGTAGGAGACCCCGGTATAGGTAAGTCCCAGATGCTCAAATACGTGTCAAAACTGGCTCCGCGTGGTATTTACACCAGTGGAAAAGGTACTAGTGGAGTAGGTCTGACCGCCGCAGCCGTAAGAGACGAGTTCGGTGGTTGGTCCTTAGAAGCAGGTGCACTGGTCCTGGGGGATAAAGGTAATGTCTGTGTTGACGAACTGGACAAAATGCGACCTGAAGACCGATCCGCCATCCACGAGGCCCTGGAACAGCAGACCATCAGTATAGCCAAAGCTGGAATTATGGCCACTTTAAACTCACGTTGTTCAGTCTTAGCAGCTGCCAACCCCAAATTCGGACGTTTCGATCGTTATAAATCCATAGCAGAACAAATTAACCTTCCTTCAACAATTTTATCACGTTTTGACTTGACATTTGTGGTTGAAGATAAGCCAGATATTGAAAGAGACAGCGCACTGGCCACCCATATTCTTAACACACACCGGGACACTGCCGTACCCTACGATATCGAACCTGAACTATTAAGGAAATACATTGCCTATGCCCGGCGACAAGTCCACCCCCACTTAACCAATGAAGCCATGGATGTACTTCGAGAGTTCTACGTAGGTATGCGTGGTGGATCCGCAGATGAAGACTCACCAGTCCCCATAACAGCCAGACAACTGGAAGCTCTGGTCCGATTATCCGAAGCAAGTTCTAAAATTCGGTTGGGGGTTGAAGTAACACGTGAAGATGCTAAGCGAGCAATTACACTCCAGGAAAATTGTCTAAAACAGGTAGGATACGATCCAGAAACAGGTAAAGTGGATATTGATAAGGTTGAAGGACGTACACCCAAATCAGATAGGGATAAAATCAGAGTGGTTCAGGAAATTATAAAAGAACTGGAAGAAGAGTACGGCGGACGAGCCCCCACCAATATACTTATAACTGAAATGCGAGATAGATATAATATGAGCGAGGAAAAGGTAGAAGACCTGATCCGCCAGTTGAAAAGAAAAGGAATCATTTACGAACCCCAGCAAGGTTACTTAAGGGTCGCCTGAGCTGGAATTATCTTAAATTTTTCTTATTTAGTTAAATTCAATTTAACCAATTTTATGCGATTTTAGTTGAAGGAGGTATAAATATGAGCGATTATGAAGAATTACTGGACCGAGCCATTGAACAATTACCACCCCAGGCACTGGAAACCAAAAGGTTCTCAGTACCCAAGGCCTACTCGATAATCCAGGGAAACCGGACCATCATTCAGAACTTCGGAGAAATAGCCGATGCCATGAACCGAGACCCCCAACACATCCTTAAATTCCTGTTAAGGGAACTGGGTACTGCTGGAAACCTGGAAGGAAACCGGGCTATAATGCAGGGAAAATTCACCCATTACCTGATTAACGACCGGATGGAAGACTACGTGCAACGTTTCATCATGTGCCACGAGTGCAACAGACCAGATACCAGAATAATAAGGGAAGACCGCATCTTCCTCCTTAAATGTGAGGCATGCGGAGCTAAGGCACCTTTAAAGACCCTTTAAATTCCCTATTTTTATTCTATTACTTTTTTATACCTGAAAAATTTTATTTACAAATATCAAGATTAGATACTATGTTCTGTATTAAATGCGGTAAAGAAGACCAAGAACTGTTTAAAGGCCTCTGTCATTCCTGTTTTGCTGCTGGAAATAAGTTGATCACTATTCCCTCTGAATTAGAAGTGGAATCTTGTGCCCACTGTTCATCCATCCATGTGGGTGATAAATGGATGGAAACAGAACTTTCAGAAGAAGATTTCGTTGCACAGACCATAGCCCAGGAGTCTATCCTTGATGAAGATGCAGAGGATGTAGTTCTGGAAATAGATCTCATCAATCAAAGAGGTTCCATTCTGGAAATGATGGTAACTGCCAGTGGCAAGGTTTTAGGAATACCAGTGCGAAGGGAGTTTAAGGTAAACGTTAAACTCAACCGTGATGCATGCCCAGAATGCAGTAAGTATGCTTCAGGTTACTATGAAGCAGTTCTGCAGTTAAGGGCGGATACACGGCCACTTGAAGCTGAAGAAATTCAGACGGCTGATGATATAATAAAACGTTTGCTGGACAAATTATCCAAAAAAAACCGCATGGCTTACCTTTCACAAAGAGTAGGAATTAAAGAGGGTGTGGACTACTATTTTGGCTCTTACAAAGCTGCCCGGAAGATCTCAAATGTCCTGAAAGAACAGATGGGTGGAATGTTGGGGGAATCACCCAGACTCATGGGCCGGGATAAATCCGCCGGCAAGGACCTTTATCGAATATGGATATCCCTACGACTCCCAATATTCCAGAAGGGAGACTTCATAACCCATGGGGATCATGTAGGACAGGTAATTGATATAAACGGCCGTAAGATCGCTATTCAGGATCTGGAAACAACCGAACATATATCCATATCCTGGCGTGAATATTCTAACCTGGAAAGGATAGCAGGTAAGGAAGATGTGAAGCCGACCACAGTTACTGCCAAAACCCCCACTGAAATACAGATACTCCACCCTGAAACATACCAACCCCTGGATCTGGATATACTAAGCGAATTAGCAGATATAAATATAGGGGAAGAAGTGGAAGTAATTGAAATTAGGGGAAAACTCTACATCATCCCTCCTAAAAAATAGGATATAATAATAAGAAAGAGTAGTGGGGATAAAAATAATCCGATTAAAATCAAAAAATCCATCCCAAGTAACCTTAGAATGATAATCAGTAGATTAAATCTCAAATGATTATCAAAATCCCCCTTAGATTAGCAGATAAGGTTTAAAATTATAAATAAAATCAGTAACAATAAACCCAATGATGGTGACTATAATGGACACAGATTCTACAATGAACACTATAGGACAAGGCGCCCTGGAAGTGGTAACTCCAGAAGAACTCAAAGTTATACTGGAAAAAGACGAGAAAACAGCCTACATAGGGTATGAACCCTCAGGAAAGGTGCATCTTGGACATGCCATCACTGTGAAGAAGATGATAGACCTGCAGGAAGCAGGTTTCAAGATAAAGATTCTTCTGGCAGACCTTCATGCTTACCTTAATGGCAAAGGAAGTTTAGAAAAAATCAAAGAGATTTCTGAATATAACAAACGTTGTTTCCGGGCTTTAGGACTCTCTGAGGATACTGAATTCATTTTAGGTAGTAGTTTTCAGACTAGAGAAGATTACACCATGAAGGTTTACCAGTTAGCCCTTTCAACTACTCTAACCCGTGCCAGAAGGAGTATGGCCCAGATAACTCGGGATGCTGAGGATCATCAGGTGGCGGAGGTTATCTACCCTTTGATGCAGGTGGTGGATATGTTGTTTTTAGAGGTGGATCTGGCAGTGGGTGGTATGGAGCAACGGAAAATCCATATGCTGGCCAGGGACAATCTTCCTAAATTAGGATTCCAGTCCCCGGTATGCATTCACACCCCACTACTGCACGGTACTGATGGCTCGGATAAGATGTCCTCCAGTAAAGAGAACTTCATAGCCATTGATGATGAACCTGCGGTAATCACTGAAAAGATCAAAAAGAGTTACTGTCCTGCGGGTGAAATTGAGGGAAATCCAGTTCTGGAAATAGCTCATCACTTCATATTTAGTGAAAGGAATACCCTGCTTATAAAGAGGCCAGATAAGTTTGGAGGGAATCTGGAATTAACCCAGGATGAACTGGTGCAGATGTACGGGAACGGAAAGTTACATCCCCTGGATCTGAAAAACGGGGTTGCTGATTCTCTGACTGAAATTTTAGAGCCAGTAAGAGATTTTCTTAGGAATTAGATAATAATTTCCATTAATTCAATAGATAATTCTAAAATATTACATAGTATTTAGTTAAAGCGGGAATTATAAGTTCAATTAAATTGTATTTAGAATAAAATAAGAAAAGTTAACGATGAAATTATATTAGAATGTTTGAGGTGATACCATGGAAGAAGATATGATGTATGAAATGAGAATTCCACCAGGGATAACAGAAAGGATAATGGCCGAAGTTGTAACCCAATTCAATCTGGAACTAAAAAACACCGATGACGGCCCATTACTCTATGGGAAGAAAAAAAACTTGGAAGATGCCCAGGATCACATTGTAAAAGCCCTCAATCAGCGTATAAAAGAACTTGAAAAAAAAGAACCTGAAAAAGATGAAGAACCTGAAAAAGAGTGATCACTAATTCTTTTTCACATTTTTACAGGGATTTAAATAAACTTTCAATCCCTAATTCATCTAATATTCATTTTCAGCCGATAACAGTACTTCCATCAGTTATATGCACATGCCCAGTTTAGGGGCAACTATTCTTTTTATATCATCGTGGACCTTGTTCATCCCATTACTGGCATTAACTACCATAAAACCATGCTGTTGGGCCAGTTTAAGATATCTTTGACGAACGCTTTCCAGGAAATTCGCCTCTTCGAAACTATCAGTACCCTCACATCTGGTGAGTGCAGTTTCAATTTCCAGATCCAGGAGTATCACCAGATCCGGTTCCAGGGCATGTTGATTTATCTGGGCTATCCAGTCTTCACCATTTTGATAAGCCAGGCTGGAGTAAAATGAACGGTCACTAAGTACAATCCGGTTCATTTCTTCTTCTTTACGAATAGTATCCATGAGAAGAGTTCGATCAGCAGCAAATAACAGTGCCAATGTCCTCTGGAATCCTTCATCCTGTGCACTGGGACTTTGGAGCATTTTCCGAATAAGCAGACCCACTGGAGAGTCAGTGGGTTCTCTAATAAGTGTTACACTAAAACCACAATCTTCAAGCCATTTACCCAGACGTTCTAGTTGTGTGGATTTTCCTGAGCCATCAATTCCCTCTAAACAGATGTACATAGCTTTTTCTATCCCCCAAATAACTAATAAAACTTTGGAAGGTTACCTGAATTCCAAGTCCAATTCCATCAGAATCTTATTCTAAATTTTCGCATTCCAGGATAATCATTAAAGTTAATCCCCAGTTAACTAATCCAATACGCCATGAACCATAATTAAAAATCCAAATTCACTTATATAGGGAGGAAGTACTAAAATTCATGGATAATGGAGACATACTAGGTTTAATACTGGTCTACACATATGTGATACTTTTACTGGTGATTTCAGAGAAAGTACTTAAAAAACATCCTAATTTCAGTCGAAAGTTCCTGCATATTATGGTGGGGAATGTTTTATTCATACTACCCCTCTTTCAATCCAGATGGGTGATGGCACTTCTAGCAGCTGCCCCCTTTATTCTCTTAACTTTTCTTATAAGTCCCTATTCCCCCTTAAAAATAAAAGACAGAATATCAGGATCTGGTCACGGTCTAGGCCTGGTTTACTATGCCATCTCCTGGACTGTTCTGGCACTCATTTTCTTTGACCAGCCCTGGATTATAGCTGTGGGAATAGCTGCCATGTCTTATGGGGATGGTATGGCATCCTTAGTTGGTATGAAGTACGGTAAGATAAAATACAACATTTCCGGAGACAATAAAAGTCTGGAAGGCTCCCTCACCATGTTTTTAGTGCTCATTTGTACCATAGGGATAGTTTTAACTTATTATGCTGTACCCATCCAGCCACTGGCAATTGTGGGTGTAGCACTGGTAGCCACCATCTTTGAAGGAATAACTCCAAAAGGCCTGGATAACCTCACTGCCTGTTTTTCAGCAGTTGCAACCTACATTTTAATGACCGTATAATTTTTTTACACTTATGGAGGATAACATGCGCTTTATTATCATTGATGGTCTTGACGGGTCTGGAAAGAGTACTCAGGCTAAACTAATACAGGAAAAATACCTTTCCATGGGTGAAAGTGTTATACTCAGAGAACATCCTTCTTTTGACAATCCTTACGGCCTGAAAGCAAAAAAGGCCCTGCTGGGCAGGGGAAAGATCAATAAAATCAAAGCATCAGCTTATTATGCCCTGGATGTTATCCGTTCAGTTAAAAAATATGATGGTAAAACTGATAACCTTATTATGGTTCGTTATTTGATGGGTGTGGCATACCTGCCCCTTCCATTGGCCAAACTTCTCTACTGGTTCTTCACCATGATTCTTCCCACATCCCAGTACATGTTTTTCCTGGATCTTGAACCAGACGAGTCTCTTAAGCGAATGTCCTCCAGGAATGATGAAGAAATGTTTGAAAACATGGATGACTTGGTTAAGGTGAGGAAAAAGGCCCTTGAATTGGCTCAGGATTGGTATATTATCAACACTGCTGGAAGTATTGATGAAATTAAAGAAAAGATTCATGCCATTTTAGATGATGTGGATAGAAATTCTTGATTTCTTTGATATGTAATTTGTATCCATTAACTGGTTAAGATTACACCCTTAAACTGATTATACTATGTTTAATCTACTTATAATATCTTTAAACTGATTATACTTATACTTAATCTAATTATAATATCCTTAAACGGGTTATACTCATTAATCCCGGTAAATATTACTTCTTTATCTATCTACCAGTCCGAGAATTCTAATATTGAAAAGAAGTAGATATGGTTCTATAAAGAACATTAAAATTAAAACTCCCACAAAGGGGATGTTTTTGATGGCATCAGAGAAAAATAGAATCAACGAACCAAAAGTGACAAAAGCGATTATATAAGTCAATAATAGATTTTTATAGCCTACATTCCCCATTTTTTCTCTGATGTTGCCAAAATGAAATGCGGATCTGACACTTCCCCGGTTATGGACCATGTTCAGGATAACTCCCTGCAGTATGAAACCTATAATCATTATGGATATCAATCCCAGCACCAGAAAGGCATATCCCCAATTTAACTCACCCAAATTATGGGTAATTTTACTTAGAGAAAAGAAATAAGCACTTATAACAATTTCAATCATTGGAAAAAGAATGAATATGAAAGTAACAATGATTTCTTTAGTTCCATGTAGGAACATATCCCTAAGGTTACTGAATTTTGGTAATGATTCTGAACCTTGGGTAGTTTCTTCGATGACCTTAAAAAGATATCCTGCTTCCAGAACTGACATGATCAAAGCAACTAAAGTTAAAATTGCCTTTAAGATTGTTGAATATTCATCGTTTCCATGGACTTCATTCACCAGTTCTCCCAGGAAAAGCACAGCACCCAGCAAAAGGATCATTTTCACATCAGAGAGGGGATACTTGATTGCGTTTTTTAGATCCTGGAACTCCATAATCGTCCACCATTATTATTTAAGCCCTCACAGTTCATTTATCGTATATGATTGGTTTTGGTTTAACTATCATCCATATTGTTTTTTTCACAGGGATCCACATGCACCACCACATCTTCAATGCCCGGAATGGAACTTTTTAGTTTACCCTCCACTAAATGGGCTATTTCATGCGCTTCATCCACAGATGAGCAGGATTCCAGAATCACATGGAGGTCAACATAGATGTGGGAAGCAGGACCACGTGAACGGATCTTGTGACTGTCTTTAACCTTGGGAACGGAAACAACTATCTTTCTTATGGTTTCCGCATCCAGGGGTGCGCTGTCCAGAAGGACAGTGGAACTACTTTTAATGATTTTGATACCCATCCGGGCGATTAATATTGCTATGATAATAGCAATTATAGGATCAACAACACCAAAACCCATCTTAATGGCAATAAATCCCAAAATCACCGCCACTGATACATAAACATCACTTCGAGTATGTTTGGAATCTGCCACCAAAATACTACTCCCCAACCGCATCCCCTGATTCTTTTCATATTGGGAAACAATCAGGTTAATTAAAAGGGTTATCCCCATGACCAGGAAACTCATAAGAGTAATATCCGGAGTTTGTGGATTGTAAAATCTGCCCAGAGCAGACTGTAATATCTCAAAACAGGTTATAAATAATAAAAATGCAATTCCCAGGGATGCAAATGTTTCAAATTTCTCATGACCATAAGGATGAGCCTTATCTGGAGGGCGAGAAGCAAGTGTAATTCCAATAATACCAATAATATTGGATGTACCATCAAAAAGGGAGTGAAACCCGTCTGACACCATGCTCAAAGAATTAGTCATCCATCCGTAGATCATTTTAGCTAAAGCCACTGCAACATTAAGGATTAAAACAATTAAAAGAATCCTTTTAACACTTGAATAATAAGACTGGTTAATCATATTTTTCCCCATGTCCCTGATTAAAGACCTATTTAATTAAAATATTATTATACAATCTTAGTTAATTGTTTATTAGTATGTAGTTGTCCCCGGATCTTATTATATCAACTACCCATAAATGAGAGTTTTAATGTAATTAGAGTAATAAAATGGACTGGGCGGGATTTGAACCCACGGCCTCTGCCTTGCGAAGGCAACGCTCTCCCATCTGAGCTACCAGCCCCCTGATAAACACATAGTTTATTATCTACGGCTAATCTAAGATAATTCAAATTATATAATCTTAATAACAGACGCAGTTTTAAATACTAATCTTAAATGGAGTTATGTAAAAATAAGAGATTTATGATAAAATAAATAGTGGATGTTTTAATCCATGACTATTTGCTCAATCTGTTCTTTGGAAAGTTTGAGTATCATGTAATCCCCAATTTCTGCAATATCATCACTGGAGATCAGGACCTGTTTCCGGTTGAAGGTTCCTCCCACGGAAATGATCACGTTGTGAATGAGGCATCCTGCAGGATCAATGACCATATCATGGATTTTACCGATTTCCATACCCTCTTTGGCAAGAACCACTTTACCCTCCACATTTTTGAAGCGTTTTTCTTTAGGAGCAAGATCATCAAGCTTTTCCACTTTGATCTTATTTTCCAGTGCTTCTCCATCAAATTTTAACTGAACATAATCACCTATAGCTGCTATATCCTCCTCTTTCACAGCAAAATACTTTTTACTCAAAGTAGACCCAGTGGCTATGAATATTTGTTCAACCAAACATTCTTTTATTGTAACAGCCAGGTCTTCTACTTTCCCCACTTCCCGGGCCTCAATATCTATAACCTTCATTCCAATAAAGTCGCTAACTTTCATTTCAAACACCCACAATACATAAATATCTTTAATATTTTTATCTCCTTAATGATATAATAAATTATGGGCATTATTACCATATAACCGTTTTTCGTTGTTTTATAAGGATTAAGGGAACTTCTAACTATAAAAGAGAATAGAAATTTTAAGGTTTGGATAACAGGATATAATCCAGATATAATTATCCGGGATGATTTGTCAATACACCACACATAAAAATAAGTGTAATTCTTACTATAATTTATTATAGAAATCTTTCATGTTTCACAAATGAGCCTCTTAGGGGTTATTAGAAATGATCGGGAAAGACAAACTGGTAGAACGAATAGAAGAAACAGAGCTGGAAAAGGCGCAGATCGAAAAGGATGTGTGGGAGAAACACATCTATTTAGAAAATGATAACGTTCTCATTGTTGGTTATGAGGAAGAAGAGTCATTTGATGAACAAAACCCCGGGGAAGAAATAGTTAAAAATTACTACTGGTATTGGGAGCTCAGGGATTCTGGAAACTGGGAAGTTCTATTTGATAATCATGATAAAGAGTTCAATTTTTGCGAATCAGTTGTTGGAGAGTATACTGATCAGGATCGTGTGGAAGACATGGTGGGGGATATTGAAGAGGAAGATGTGTGCACCTGGAGTGAACAGGATTGGATCGAAGATATTTCTGAAGATATAGCCGATGAGACAGTGGAATGGTTAGAAAACATTAAAAAATGAGTTCAAACATTCCACCATATTAACTATCCCTAAACAATTAATTAACCCCTCAAATAACTAATAATCCCTTAAATAACTAATAATCCTTAATACTTAATTGCCTTGGTTTAGTTAATTACTTGGAAATGATGGAATCATACCAATGAATACTCAAAAAAGAAAAAAAGAAAAATTAATTTTTTTAATCCTCAACTGAATCTTCAACTGGTCTATTTTTAACAGATTCTGTCTTTATCAGGGATCCTAAAACTCCTCCAACTGCTGCCACTACTATTTGAAGCACTATATTCATGACAGTGTAGAGTAGTATGCTGCTTATATAATCCCCGTATCCTAAGTAGTAATAATAGATTATTAAAAAGACATTGACGATCAATCCACCAATTAATCCTAAAATAGCTCCATTAATGGCTCCATTTTTTTCACTTTCATTAATTATGAATCCAACTATTAATCCTGCCAGTAAAAATGAAGGTAACAGTATACTTATACCTGAAATCAAATCTGAAATCACATAAAGTGTTACCACCAATATAATTCCAATTGAAATTGGTCTCCATCTCACGATCTCTTTAATCACACTATCCTCTCCTGATTTAAAATATTTTTTTACAAAATTTTTATAAATCCTCAAAAAAAAGTGGATAGGATTTGTTTGATTTTCAAATCCCTAAACACATTTTCGAGGTGATATTACGTAACCATACATCTATATTTAGATAATCCAAATTTAAATGATATAATGAAATTTAAACTTTATTTCAATGTATGGAGGATATATGAAGGGATTAAACCCTTCATGGCGAATTTTAAGGTAAAATTACGTCCATTAAATCATAACACCCCTAACTCATCTTTTAATGTATTTTTGGAATTTAGAATTTTTTCCAATAGCCCGTTCCACAGCAATTGTTTTATGAGGATTGTTTAAATATTTATTCCAAAATTTGTACCAATTTCCCCCAAATTGCCCCCAAATCAGAGTTAATAGTAAAAACAAATATACGAAAAATGAAACAACTGCCCAGCAATAAAATTCATTCTTTTTTATTTTTTTCACGTCTTTTCATGATTATGAAGTAAATGACAACTACTATGATTATTCCAGTGACAATGTTGCCCATATAGGATATTTTATCTTCCAGAACCAAGTAAATATTTCCAGAGAACCAGGCCAGCAAGCCCCAGCCAAATATCTGCACTGCAGAGCCCAGAAATGTGGTAAAAATATATTTTTTAAGATCATACCTGATTAGCCCACAGAAAAGGTTGATGGCTATGCTGGGGATTACTGGAAAACAACGGGCCAGGAACATGAATATATCATCATAACGACTTTTTTTGAATTTTTTTTCCACATTCTCCACATCTTTAACTGAAACTCCCAGATATTTGCTGGTTCGTTCTATGAATGGTGTTCCCAGTTTATAGGCCAAAGTATAATAAACGAAGGACCCTAAAGTAATCCCTAAAGAAGCAGGAATCACAATTTTCACAATTAAAGTCCCCAGTGCAGCTAGTGAAAAGCTGGTTCCCTTCAGGATGATGAAAGTGGAGCTTAAAACTATTAAGCTGGCGGGAATCGGTACAATTATTTGTTCCAGGATGCAGCCTAAAAAAACTGCCCAGGATACATTAATCATGATAAACGATTCAACACTGCTAATTATCTCAGAAAACATGATATCTGATATTCCTTGATTTTAAATTCATTCTAGATTATCCATTTCAATAATCCATTCAATTTTTCATTAATTAATTTTTGGTTTATTATTAAACCTTATTCTTTCCTAATCGTTATTCCCTTTATGGTAAAGGATAAGTATACCCACAAACATTAAAATACCAAATAACAGTTGAGTGGCCTTTAAAGGTTCTCCAAGAATAATAAATGCAGTTACTGCTCCAAACAGGGAACTGGTGGAGAAAATAGATCCGGTGCGGGTGGATCCTATTTCACGGATGGCAATGTAGATTAAAACTATTGCAAAACTCATGCAGCCCCATCCAATTAAAAGTAGTAATGGGATCATGTTTAACGGGAGTGTGAAATTTAATCCAAGGAAAATGCTTATTATAAATAATATTGAGCCCCCAATTCCACATTTTAGACTAGTTAAAAAGAATATATCCCTCTTATTGCTTAAAAACTTGGTTAGGGTTGTATCCATAGCCCAGAAGAAAGATGCTAAAACTACCAGGATGCTCCCCACTAAATTCTGGTCAAATGATATGTTCTGCAAGTTGTTGGTGCTCAAAAATATAGCCCCTACCAGCAAAAAAGCGAATCCAATTATATCTTTGGTTTTAACACGCTCTTTCAAGAAAAATATGCCCAGAATAATAATGAACAGTATTTCAACATTTGTTAAAAGAGCAGCGTTAACTGCAGTTATCTGGTTTAAACCACTCAAATATAGTGCAGGAGCAATAACAGCACCAAATAATGCTGTTAAGAATAGGGTCAGGTAATTCTTTCGTGAAATATGGATTTCTACCTTGCTTTCGCGGTGGATGATTTCCAATATACGGCAGTGTAAGGGTGAAATTCTTATTAAAAATAGAAGCGCACTCGCCAGGAGGTAAACCATTGCTGCCAGGGCCAGAGGATGTAAATAGCCCAGTAAGATTTTATCTAAGGAGAACCAAACCCCAAAGAGCAATGCTACCATTATCGCACTCAAATATCCCCAGAAACGATTCACATTCACACCTATTAGAGTTAATTAAAGACAGTTAGTTAGATATTTAGACTAATTGAAGTATTATAAGTTCTATCCTTATTCTGATTATTATAAATGATTTTATAAAGATTTATCATACCAAAAATACATGTAACTGGTGAAGATCATAATTAAAAATAGGATAGTTGATTAATAGGGAGCAGTGGGGTTTTAATCATGAAAATTGCTTATTTACTGGTATTTGATGGTTTATCTGACTGGGAACCTGGTCTGGCAGTGGCTGAAATAAACAAATCCAATAATTATCAGGTTAAAACTGTTGGTTTCAATCAGAAGATAGTGATCACCATGGGCGGTGTTTCCATAGTACCGGACTGCACCCTAAATGAGATTAACTACAATGATGCGGTAATTTTGATACTTCCTGGGGGCGAAATGTGGGAGAATGACCTGGTGATGGATCTCATCCCGGTGGTGGGAAAATTCATTGATTTGAGTATACCGGTTGCTGCTATATGTGGACCAACTGTCTTTTTATCCCGTCATGGATTTGTGGAAAATGTTGAACACACCAGTAATGGCAGAGGATACTTAAAGAGTTTAATAGGTGAATACAAGGGCGGTAATTTGTACGTTAATCAACCTTCTGTTTCAGATAAAGGCATAATAACTGCCAATGGCATAGCTTCTGTGGAATTTGCAAGGGATATATTGGATGAATTGAATGTATATGATGAAAAAACCCTGAAAAGCTGGTATGATTTTTTTAAAACCCCCTGGTTGGATGATTAAGATTCAGGGTTTTCATCTGTTTCTTTATTATCATCCAATCCCCATTTCTTTCTGAATTTTAATTTCTGCTCTGCAGTCATCCAGTGACTCCCATCGCAGTAGGGTTTGTTCTCAGATTTACCACAACGGCAGAGTGTAACCCGGTTACGGGCCTCATATAAAGTGCCGTCAGCGGACTCCAGAGGTATCTCTCCCCTCACCCATATTGGTCCCTGGCATTTCTTCTGTTCATCATGTACCAGAACAATAGAAGGTTTAAATTCTTTTTCAAATGGTTTTCCTGTATTTTTATCCCATAATACCAGTCTGCCTGAGGGGCATATCATGGCTTCTTCAATGGCTGTCTGTCTAGCTTCAGGATCATCTGATTTCCCAATTAAATTCCTGATCCCTCCTGATCTGAGGCAGAAGCGAGAGTGGTCGCAAAATTCATGGGCATCGGTTAACCTGAGCTCAGGGCCTTCAAATATCTCAGCCTTTTCAATATAAGGCTTTCTGCTGGCAGTTTCAGTACCGTCGAAATTCTTTTGAGTATGTGTGCCATCACAGTAGGGTTTATCCTTTGATTCTCCACATCGGCAGAGAGTGTAGGTATTTTGTGGTGGAAATTCTTTTTCATCAACTAAGTCTTTAGTGTGACCCGCTTCATCAGTTATTATTGTTTCTTCGTAGAGAGGAATACCACCTGAAACAATGTATGGGCCATTTTTAACGATTTTGATCTTCATTTTATTTTTTAACTGATTATTTTCAACCATTAAAAACCCTTCTAAATTAGTGAATTTCTCATATCTTATTTAAACATGATAGCATAATTAATTAATGTCATTAAGGGGCATGAAGCTGAGATGTTAATTGTTGAACACATCACATAACTATTTAACATCACCCGTTAATCATCATAAAAGCAGTTGGGGGTTTAGACCTGGTTATAACGATATATACGCTAATTCCAATTATACTCATTTTAATTATGATAATTGCATTTTCTATGCTTTGGCCCCTGGCCATAGGCGCAGCTTACTCTCCATCATCCATGAAAGTGGTTCGGAAGATGCTTGACATGGCAGGGGTAGATGCTGATGATGTGGTCTATGATCTGGGATCAGGTGATGGTCGGATAGTGATTGAAGCTGCCCGTAGATATCATGCATGGGGAGTGGGAGTGGAAGCTGATCCTTTACGAGTAATCTGGTCCCGACTTAAGATCATCAGATTAGGACTACAGCAGCAGGTGAAAATTATTTGGGGAAACTTATTCCACCAGAACATTGGCCCTGCCACGGTAGTTGTTCTCTTCCTCTGGGGAAGAACCAATGAAAAATTAAAGGACAAACTTCAAGAAGAACTTAAACCCGGAACCCGGGTTGTATCTTATGTATGGAAGTTTAAAGGATGGACTCCTGTTGAGGTAGATGAAAAAGAGCAGATCTATCTTTATATTATTGAGTAAATTTGCATCCATAATATAAAATAAAATACTAAACTCTTTTAATTCACTTTAATTCACAAAAATATTCTAATTTATGCCTAATTCAAGCTAATATAGGGTAACCTCTCAAACCAGGAACTCAGCTTTATATTATTAAATTTTTAACAATATATGGTGAATTTATTAAATTTTATTTTTTCCTTAATGCTGCAGATAAAATATTATTGATCGCGAATATAAGTAGTGTAATAGTATGTTATAAGCAGAATTAGAAGGGATTGGATCAGATTATTTCCGATCCAGAAAAAGGAGGGTTAGATATGCCAAAAGTAGTACATTTTGAGATACCAGCAGATAAACCAGAAAGGGCTATAAAATTCTATAAAGAGGTTTTCGGATGGAAAATTGATAAATGGGAAGGTGAATTTGACTATTGGCTGGTAACCGCAGGAGAAGAGGATGAGCCCGGAATTAACGGTGCTATCAAGCCAAAAGAATTTGGTACTATGGTTAGTGATGTAATTAGTGTTGATTCCTACGATGATTTTGCTAAGAAAATCCAAATGTCCGGCGGGAAGATGATAACGGAAAAAATGACCATTCCAGATATGGGTTACACCGGATCCTTCCAAGATACCGAAGGAAATATACTGGGAATAATAGAAATTTTCCCAGTGGAATGATCATGAGGGGGTATTTAATATGGTAGATAAGGATAATAACGTGTCAGAATTAACCATAACCCGCTTTTTTAAAGCCCCTGTTGAGCTTATATGGCAAGCATGGACTGATCCGGTTATGGTGAAGCATTGGTGGGGGCCCAAGGACTTCACTGCGCCGTTCTCCCAAATAGACCTTCGTGTTGGAGGAAAGTACCTCAGTGATATGCGATCACCCGATGGTAAGGATTTCTGGAGTACGGGAGTCTTTTGCGAAGTTGAGCCTCTAAAACGATTGGTTATGACCGATTCCTTTGCAGATGAAAATGGAAATATGGTCCCGGCAACCCACTACAACATGAGTTCTGATTTCCCCCAGGAATTGCTCATCAAAGTGATCTTTCAGAAGAGGAAGGTCAAACAAAGGTCACCCTGAATCATTCTAGCAACGAGAAAATCGATGCTAAGATGTTAAATGACATGGAACAGGGTTGGAATGAATCCTTTGACAAACTAAACGAATATTTGAAACAAAAGTTTGGGATGGTCGGATAAAATCGAGAGTTGCGTAAAAATTGTTTATATTGAATCCTGACATTCGAATAGGGGAATATCTGAATTAGAATACTCTAGGAATATCTGAATTAATATTATGAAAACTCGAAAGTCCTGACTCTGAGACTATCACTAAATTGAAATGCCATTTACCATAATGTTGCTAAAAATGGCGAACCCACTGCAAAGGCCACAAATGTAATAGCCATGCCTAACTTAATTCTTTTAGATACTTTTTTGGCATTTTCAACTGATTGATCCTTTAATATTGATGTTGCACTGTACAAAAAGATTATAATGGCCAAAAAAAGTACGGGTAGATAAAAGACACTGAAAATACCCATGAAATATAATAATGGACTGCCTATACTAGCTAATATCATGAAAGCTGCTGCCAGAATGGATGACGTTCGCATACCCCTGAGTATGGGGAGTGTAGCAGCCCCTTCTATTTTATCCCCTTCCACATCTTCCATGTCCTTGACGATCTCACGGGCCATGGTCATGAGGAAGGCGAAAAAGCCCAGATAAATGGAGACCACTATTTGACCAACTGCTATGCCCCCAAAGACAAAACATAGCCCGGTTAAAAATGAAATACTCATGTTACCCACTAAACATTTAGTTTTAAGATCACGAGCATAAAAAATCATTAGAACAGAACTTAAAAACGCGATCATTCCAAGTAGCAGGTTGATTGAGAATGCTATGATTATTCCCATTACGAATAAGAAAATTGAATAGATTAATGCTGTTTTAAGGGAAATTCTCCCTGAAGGAATGGGTCGTTCTGGTTTGTTTATGGCATCAATTTTATGATCAAAGTAATCATTTATACTGTTGCCTGCCCCGGTAACAATGAAAACCACTACCCCTGCCATTAAAGCTTCCAATGTGAATTTACCACTGATAACTGCCATTAAAAAAATGGCAATTACTGCCATGATTGCATTTCCAGGTCTTAATATTTCCAGATAGGGGTTCATGATAACACTCAATCCATTATCAAATAAATCGTGCATTCAAAGGAATTTATTCTATTAAACGGAATTTGAATAACATTATATTATAAAAGTATAAAAGATCCAGTCAAATTGATATCAGTAGCGAAATATTTAATTCAGTTATTTACCGACAACTCTTAAACACCATAATAATTAGTACAACTTAACTGTAATATTAACTATTATCCATCAATAATTCATATTATCTATCAATATTAACTATTATCCATCAATAATTCAATTATTAACTTTCATCATCAGGTTTTGTGGAGGTTCTGGCCATTTTTCTTAACTCTTCCCTACATTTTCCCAGTTCTCTCCTGATCATCATCAGTTTCAGCCACAAATAAATAGCCAAACCCAAGAAAATGAAAACCAGGATCAGTAAAAATCCGGTGATTATACCGGCAGCCATCGCTTGCCATAGGAGGGTGAAACCGTAAACCAGGTAAAACACTGCACCTATCACCCCAATGATAAGTGCCAATATTACAACTATTTTCAAGGTTTTTAAAAGCTGTTCTGTTTCCATATTTTCCCCTGGAATTAGTTATTATGGATTTAATTATAATTTATTATACAATTTGATAATACCCATACTATACATAAAATACTGTATTTATAACCAGTTATTTGAACACATCCAGTATTTAAATCACCACATTAACCGAGGACCATATGCCCCCAAAAAACATACCTGAACTTTTAGCCCCTGCAGGCTCTGTTGAATCCTTAAAAGCAGGCGTTAATGCCGGAGCTGATGCGGTTTACCTTTCAGGTAAGCGTTTCGGTGCCCGGCAATTTGCCAGAAATTTCAGCCTGAAGGAAATGGAACAGGCCATAGAATACGCTCATTTACGCGGTGTTAAAGTTTATGTGACTGTAAACACCCTGGTGAAGGAATCTGAACTCCCCCGGGTGGGTGAAAATCTAGTTCAACTTTACAGTTTGGGGGTAGATGCAGTTATTGTGCAGGATCTGGGTGTGGGCCGGCTGGCAAGGCAACTGATACCAGACCTGGACCTGCACTGCTCTACCCAGATGACCATCCATAACCCCCAGGGTGTGAACTGGGCCGCGGAGAATGGTTTTAAAAGGGTGGTTCTTGCCAGGGAGATGTCCCTGGAAGATATTGGGAAAACTGCCAACCAACTCTCAAAGAAAATAGAACTGGAAGTGTTCGCCCATGGAGCAATCTGCTACTCTTATTCGGGCCAATGCCTCCTTTCATCTTTCATAGGTGGTAGGAGTGGTAACCGTGGTATGTGCGCCCAGCCATGCCGTAAACAATACCAGTTAATCCTGGCAGAAACAGATAAATACGGGAAATATAAAGAAGGGGAAGAAATTCCCTTAAAAGACCATTATCTTCTTTCAACCAGGGATCTTGCAATTTATTCCCATTTGGACCGAATATCAAAGGCACCTATTGATTCTATAAAAATAGAGGGTAGGATGAAACCTCCAGAGTACGTGGCAAATGTAGTTAAGGTATACCGAGACGCTCTGGATTCTATAGAGAAAGGAAGATGGAAAGTACAGGATATGGAACTTTCAAAGCTTAAAATGTCATTTAACCGGGGTTTGACCAGAGGCTGGCTGATGGGAGCGTCTTACGAGTCCATGATGGGTAGAAGTAATCCTGGTAATAGGGGTTTATACCTGGGAAAGGTGGCAGGCTATAATAAAACCAGCGGTGAAACCAGTATAAAGACCAAAACCAGGGTTAAACCTGAAAAAGGAGATGGAATTCTTTTTAAACAACCCCAAAACTGGGAAAAATCCCATAATTTATGGGGAACCATTATTGAACATTCCCCGAAAGTTAAAAAAGATAATTTATTGTTAAAACTCAGAAAAAGGGTTGAAATAGGAAGTAATGTTTATATAACTCGCAGGAAATCCCTGGTTAATGCAGCAGATGAAATGGTAAGCAATCCCCAGTTACCCCGCAGGATTCCTCTGAATCTTCAAATAGATTGGAATGCAGAAATGGTTCCTCTGGTCAGAGTTAATGCATCACCAGCATGGCGAGGGAATATTGAAACTGAGTTTGAAGCTGATTTTGCAATGGAAAAGGCAATAAAACGACCTTTATCCCCTGAAACCATTATAAAACAGTTGCAAAGAACAGGTGGCACTCCCTTCATTATCCAAAACATATCCCTGAATTACCCTGGAGATTTATTCACTCCCATTGGTAATTTGAATCACCTGCGGAGACAGATTCTTGAGGAAATTAAGGATAAAATATTAGAGGCTTACAAGCCCTCATCAGAAGAGATTGAAACCGCCAGGAATCAACTTGTTCAATTAAAAAAAGACATGAATTTAGAAGAATCAAATTTAGAAGAATCAAATTTAGAAGAACCTCATCTAGAAGAATTTCCTTTAGAAGAATCAAATTCTGAAGAACTAACCTTGAATAAATACCATTTGAATGATGTTTCTGCTGTAGATTCTGATTTAACCCGATTTGATTTAACCAGAGTGAAAACACATTCTCAACCAATTAAATTAGCCATCTATGTGGATTGTATCTCTTCATTGGAAGCTGCTCTTCAGGCAGGTTGCAAGAGAATTTATTTCCAGCCAAAAATTGAAATGGATCGTGGCAATAAATTTCAGGAGATTTTTTCCTGTTTAAAGCATGGTCATGATTATGATGCTTACTTTAAAAGGATGGGTTTGTCCCTCTTAGAAGCAGCAAATCTCTGCCAGGAATATGAATCAGATTTAATATGGAAATGGCCAGAAATCACCAATAAAAAGTTTATTGATGGTGCAACTAATCTTCTAAATATTTTACCTGAAAAAACCATCCCAGGGGTGATGATTGGTGGTATGGGAGCCCTATGGGCTTTGAAAGATATTCGGGATTCAGTTAGTCTGCATGGTTCGGGTGGTCTAAACGTATGGAACCATATGACCATAGATGAACTGTGCTCAAAAGATGAACCATTAAAGAGTATTACTCTATCTCCTGAAATATCCAGAGAGGAGTTGAGAAAGGTGGTTTCACACATCCAAAATAGTGACATTGTTAGTCAACTGGAATTTTTAGTTCAGGGGAATTTAGAGGCTTTGGTGAGTGAAGACTGTCTTCCCTGCGTGATCAAAGATGAAAAGATTATAAAAAAACTTAAAAATTCGCCTTATACTTTTTTAGGAATAAAAGATTTTAAAAACAGGATCTTTCCGGTTGAAATTGATGCAGAGTGCAGGACCCATGTTTCAAATTCTGTGGAATTATGTCTCCTTGATCACATCCCATATCTTCAGGATATGGGCTTTAACAGTCTGGTTATTGATTCCCGGAGTAAACCCTCAGATTATGCGCATACCATGATGTCACTCTACCAAAAAGCACTGAAATTAACTACAACTGGTGAGCCTCAGTTGGAAAAGAGATTACATTCCCTTAAAAAACAGGTTAAAAAGATATCCAATGGTGGGATTACCACTGGAAATTTCCTGCGGGGTGTGCATGATGATAATTAACCATTTGAAACAACATCAGCCAGGAAATATCTAATTAATAAAATAAAGAAATATGAAACGGATTTTATAGGGGTAAATTCAACCATTCAAATACTCCCATCATCTTCAAAGCAATGTAAATTAAAAGAGCGGCGAATACATATTTCAACTCTTTATCAGGGAGCCTGTGGGCGGCTTTAACTCCAATTCTAGCCATGGGAATGCTGGTACCTGCTAACGCTGCAAACTGTAATAGATTAACATATCCCAGGGAGTAGGAGGGTAAACCAGTGGCATTCATGCCGGTGAAGATGTAGGTTAGAATTCCACCTATGGATGCGAATACAATAAAGGCAGTTGAGGTTCCGATGGCCTTGTGAATTGGGAATCTCAGGAGAAGGTTTAGTATGGGTACCATGACCACTCCCCCACCAATGCCCAGAAGTCCGGAGGAAAAACCTCCCAGAAACCCCCAGAAAAGGTATGATTCTTTGGAGTTTGATGGTTTTTCTTTTATTTCGGGGTATCTTGATCCCAACATCCACAAGGCACTGAATAATGCCAGTAACCCAAATATAAAACTTAATATGGCAGCAGGAGTGTTACTGGATATTCCGGCACCAAATACACCCCCCATTAACCCGGCTAGTCCCAGGAGGATTGCAGGGACAACCATAACTGCCCCACGACGCCAGTGCCCAAGTGCTCCGCTTAGGGCAGTAGGTAGGATTACAGTCAGGCTGGTGGCAAAGGATACTCTAAGGGCAGTGTCTGGATCAGCACCCATGACCGTAAGAAGGAAGAATTGAACCGGCACCATAATAAAACCTCCACCAATTCCCAGTAGACCAGAAGCGAATCCTACAAATGCGCCGGTGGAGAGAAGAATCAATAGGTATATCACTAATTCCATTAGAAACCATTCCTTAACTTAAAAAACATTTAACAGTATTTTTATAGTGCATATTATCTTTTTTGCTCCTTTAAAATTTTATCTTTTATGGAAAGTATTATCAACAATAATATAAATAATACAAATGTGTTGGATAACGTTCATGGCGGTTTTTACCAGAGACACCGCCCATCAATCCAATTACTCGTCTCCAGGAAGGGTTATAAACTATTTAAACAATCTTTATATTGTGAAGAGCATAGTAAAAAGTTAGTCAAGTACAAATATCATGTTAATTAAAAGGTTCATTGTGAGTAAGTGTAAAAAAATACGGTGATATATTGGATTTACGTGATATCAAAGGCATAGGTGATAAATTAGCCTCCCGGATCATTAACCATTTTGGTAGCCAGAATGAATTTCTACGGGCTGCAAGTAACTATGAGGTGTATCGGCTGGCAAGCATGGAAGGAGTTAGCCAGCGCCGTGCAGTTGAGATCATCAATGCTGTTCTGGGCAATCCCACTGAAAGTTTTTTGAAAACTGAACGGGCCGTGCAAATCTATGAAGAAATAATTCAATGTATAATACAGTATGCCAACACAGAATATGCCAAAAACAGGGTTCTACTCCTGAGTCCTGGTAAAAACCAGGATACAATTCAAGAAAATCTTAACAGAGTTATGGAAGCTAAAGAAAAAGTAGCCCATCTTCCTAAGGATGATCTTAGAGCTCTTTTTAAAAATGTGAACTTCAGCAGGACTTCCAAACCAAAATATGATACATCAAGAGCCATATTAGTCGAGTCAAGAGATGATTACACCAGTTTAATGGACCGTGGGCTTAATCAGCGCGCTCAGATACTCAACATTCAGGAAGTGGCAAGTCTGGATGAATTCGAACTGGTGGTGTATGTTTACAGAGATGGTGTTCTGGAACTGGATGATGCACCTAACCTGGCCATGGTAAACTATGATGCTGAAGATCTGGAAATCATTCCTGAAACAGTTTTATCATATTATCATGAAAATCAAACTCTTCTGGAAAATATTCTAAAGATCAGGGAAATACTAGGATACCCCTCTGTTTTAAGAGATGTTTTAAAGATAATGGATTCTATTGAAACATCCCAGATTGATGAAACGTTATTTAACAGTGCTGTGAACCAGGCCAAAGACAAGGCAGATAAAAAATTGGAAGAAGCTATAAAGAAGGTTGATCTGTCGGGTCAAGAAGTTCTGGATATTCTAAATAAGGGCATGTCACCCAAAATCCAGGAAATCTTTGACGAAATCCTTAAAGACGCAGTTAAAGAAATTAAAGATGATACGGGGGTAAGTTTTGATCCTTTTATCCAGAAATATCCCCTGGAAATAGATGAACAGGAATTGGAAAGAGTAAAAAGACAGGAAATAGGGAAAAAAGAGGTTAAAGCCTTTGAAGAAAGAGTTAATGTCGCAGCCCAGCTCCAATTGCTCAAAAGTGATGTTGAGGCCGAAATCCAGGAAGTACTGGAATTCGATTACCAGTTCACCCTGGGTTGTTTCGCCTACTACTACGATCTACATCCACCAATGATTAGTGATGGATTCCGTTTCAAGGAAGGATTGCACTTGAATTTAGCCCTGGAAGATCCATCCCGTATGCAGAGGATCAATTACTCCCTAGAATCCCCGGATAATGTGGTTCTCCTCACCGGGGCCAACAGTGGAGGTAAGACCACCCTCCTGGAGACTCTGGCTCAGATAAGTATCATGAGCCAGATAGGACTGCCAGTGTGTGCCAGGGAAGCCCGGGTGAAACTGGTTGATGAACTTTACTTCTTCAGTAAAAAGCGCTCACTTGATGCCGGGGCTTTTGAATCATTCCTGAGCACCTTCATGCCAATTGTAGTGCGAGAAGAGGATAAACTAATTCTCCTAGACGAGCTGGAAGCCATAACTGAACTAGAAGCTGCTGTGAAAATAATTTCAAGTTTCATAAGCTTCATACAGGATTCAAAATCCTTTGCAATTATTGTAACCCACATGGCCCGGGAGATACTTAAAAACACCGATGTCAGGGTGGATGGTATTGAAGCCCAGGGACTGGATGATGAGTATAACCTCATTGTGGATCGTACCCCCCGGATGAACTACTTTGCCCGGAGCACACCTGAACTAATTTTGAGAATGGTCTACCAGAGATCCGATGGAAAGTTGAAGGAGATCTATGGGAAGATGCTGGAAAGGTTTTAGTTTTAAATTATAATTTTATATAATTTTAAATTTCTAGAAATTCGTGGATTTAATTCCAATGGATGCAACAATACCCTAAAAATAAC
This sequence comes from Methanobacterium sp., assembly GCF_016217785.1. NCBI lineage: Archaea > Methanobacteriati > Methanobacteriota > Methanobacteria > Methanobacteriales > Methanobacteriaceae > Methanobacterium > Methanobacterium sp. The sequence goes on along the minus strand of NZ_JACRGA010000018.1, from coordinate 9,195 downwards.
AATGAATTTCAGGGGCACTTTGTATTTGAGGAATTTGAGATTGAAAAAGGGATTTAAGATAAAAAAAATAGATTTTATAAAATTAATCAGATATAAACACCTGATCCCACCAGATATGTTCGATTCTGGTATTGTGCCCTTTTTATGTATGTTATCTTTAGTGAAGGTGTTTTTTCCCCGGGTTTGGGCCACATGTAATTTACCCAACCGCTTCCATTCTCTGCAGTTTGAATAAACAGTTTGCCAATGGGTTTTCCCTGGGAGTCTACCAGATCGGTCATGTTCTTACCCTCACCACTTGGATCTGGAGGGTAAACTACACGGATACCATCCACTCTCCACACAAAGACGTAACTATCATTATGGACCCATGAGGAACTACGAAGCTCTGGAAATGCTGTTTCACCCCCTTCTTCTATAAGCTGAGCTGCCTGATCCACCAATGAAACTAATTCAGTTTTTTGCCTGTTTTCAGACTGTTGCTGGTAAAAAATCCCACTTGCAGCCACTAATAACATTACAATAACCATAACCAGTAGTGTTTTATTCATCTGACTTAACCCACCTCTAAGCCCAATACTTGAGAATCTTATTTCAGTTATATTCAATTATTATTTTTGTAATTAAGAATCTAATATACCTATTATATTCAAAGATTTAATCAAATACCAATTCAGTGAATACTAATTCAATAAAATTATGATCGAAACAATAAAATCCCTTAAAACCCCCATAATCCGTTAAAAATAAGGTATTCCACCACCATCCGGTAATTAAATTAACCATAAGTAATAAAGATCTATTATAATCTTAAGATTAGTATCCTTAAGATGAGCAATACTAAACTTAATAGTATTAAGAATTGGGTAATACTAAACTTTTAATAGTATTCTTAAGATTGGAGGTATTCTTGAATTTAACCAGAGCCTTATATTTTATTTATTTGTTGGATGTTTGGTAAAAATGAATTCCATTCTGGATATCGAAAAAAGAATTGAATCCCTGCAGGAAACTGATAAAACATCCTATAATCTCCTGAAACAAATTTACAGATTTGATTTTGGCATGGGAGAGCAAGTGATTCCAGATTCTTTCAAAACAAAAGTTCTTAATTATTTTGGCCACCGTGATGATACTGGAAAAGTTATTGACTCTGCAGAAGAAGTTTTAGACCGAATTCAAGAGCAGAAGATAATTAAAATCAATAATAAATGGACTGGTGAAGGCACACTTTTTAATTCTATTAGGGCCGAAAGGCCAGGAATTCGTGAAAAGGATAAAGATAAAGAAAAAAAACATATCTTCAAGTTAATTGAAGAATCAGGAAAAGAATGTGATTTCTGTCATCCAGAGAAATACACCCCAGAGGATGTTTTTGGACGAATACGTGGAAAGCATTCCATTACAGCTGCTAACCTAGCTAAATATGATGTTTGGAGCAGTTTAGTTATATTCAAAAACCACAACCCTCTTAAATTCAGCTTAGAAGAATTTTCTGATTACTTGGAAACTGGTTTTACCTGGTTTCAATCGGTTAATATGCATAGCCCTCAATTTAGATTTCCATTTTTTATCTGGAACTGTCTACCACGGGCCGGAGCTTCCCAGATACACGGGCACTGCCAGATCCTGATGAGCAAAGAACCATACGCCAAGGTGGAAATACTTCAAAAAGCCAGCCAAGAATATGGCATAGAAACTGGTGATGATTATTTCCAGGACCTTTATGCAGTGCACCGCTTGCTGGGGCTTTCTGGAAGCCAGGGAGATGTTCGTTTTTTTGCCAGTATAACTCCGGTTAAAGAAAAAGAAGTGGTTATAATCTCATCTAAAAATCCCTCAACGGACACTGATGCCAAAAAAACAATTTTTAGGATCTTAAGGTGCTTTATTGACCTTATGGGAGTTTATAGTTTTAATTTATCCATATCATGCCCACCACTAGATGATGGAACCCCATATCCTTATTTAATCCGTATAGTGGATCGGGGAAGTCTCATGAAGTCAACTGCAGATATAGGGGGCATGGAACTCTATGGAAGTTCAGTGGTGGCAGATGACCCGTACAAAATCATTGCAATGTTAAAAAGCGTTTTCTAAGATACATAAACCATAGAATGAGTAGGACGTTCAGGGAGAATTCCAAATTTTTAAAGGAATAATAAATTAAACCCAAAAAAATGATTGATTCTGAATATTATATTATTTGAAATTCGGAATAAATTGATTATAGAATAATTGATTATTAAAATATTTAATCAACATAACCGTTGGGGTGAATTTGATTGTCAAAATATCTTTTCGATAATTTGGATTATCTAAAAAGTTTCAAAAATGACAGTTCCACTGCTATAGTTACGGATATTGACGGAACCATAAGTGAAATAGCCCCCACACCAGATGAAGCAGTGGTTACTGAATCCATGCAAAATGCACTGGTTAAACTAAATGATAAATTCCAGTTAGTGGCGGTGATTAGTGGTAGATCTGTATTAAACGCCAGGGCAATGGTGGGGGTGGAGGGCCTGCTTTATGTGGGTAACCATGGGATGGAATTTTTAAAAAATGGCCACCTTTCCATGGACCCCCTGGTAGAAAAATACTTACCTCAAATCCAAAAAAGCGGGCAAAAACTCAAAAAAGGGGACCTATCTCATATAAATGGTTTAATGTTTGAGGATAAGGGGATCTGTTATTCCATTCACTATCGTCTTTCCAATTCCCCTGAAAATGTTCGGGAGAAAATATTAAACACCCTCCAAAATGATCCGGAATGTAAAAACCTAAAGATATCTGAGGGACGTCGTTTAGTGGAGCTTAAACCCCCAGTAAATTGTGATAAAGGCACCATCTTAAACAATATTATGGATCAATATAATTTAAAGAAAATTATTTATTTAGGCGATGATATCACCGATGCTGATGCTTTTAATAAATTAAAAGAACTTGAAAATGAGGGAAAAATTGAGGGTGCGGGTATTTTAGTACGTTCCAGTGAAATACCATCTTATGTTAAAAAACATTCATCTTTTTTTGTTAATGATGTGGATGAAGTTCTTAAATTCTTTCAATGGCTATTAAACTAATTAAACCATTATGATAAGTCAAAAAATAAATTAAGACACGTATAATAGTTTGAATCGAAAATTGTATTTAGGTTGCATGAGAGATTAATAGTCATGATAAAAACCGTATTAATGGCAGGGGGTAAAGGAAGTAGAATCCGTCCTCTTACATTATCTCGGCCAAAACCTTTGATTCCAGTTGCCAATCGCCCTATGATAGAATATGTAGTGGAAAAAATAAAAAAATCAGACTCCAGTGAATTAGTTGTTACCTTAAGTTACTTAAAAAACCAGATTAAAGCTTTGCTCCAAAAGGACTATCCCGATATGAATATCACATATTCTGTAGAAAAAAAGGCATTGGGAACTGCAGGCGGGGTTAAACATGCCAGCAAATATATTGATGATACTTTTTTTGTTTTAAGTGGTGATGTGCTGGTTGATGTAGACTTGAATAAACTTTTAGATTTTCATAATGAAAAAAATGCACTGGCCACCATGGTGCTGACTCAGGTCCAGGATCCCAGCCATTTTGGGATAGCTACACTTGATAATGAAAATCAGATTATAAAATTTTTAGAAAAACCCTCTTCTCAGGAAGTTTTTAGTAACCTAGCCAACACTGGTACCTATATTTTAGAACCAGAAATATTCGATTACATAGATACCAGGAAATGCGAAATGGACTTTTCCAAAGATATTTTCCCCCAATTAATTGAGGAAAAGGCAGGGATATACGGATTTATGTTCGATGGTTATTGGAACGATGTGGGGAGACCTAAAACATATCTGCAAGCAAATTATGATGTCCTTAACAAAAAGATAACCCCAGAACCCCCTGGAAAAAAACTAAAAGAGGGTGTTGGAAAATTAGGGGACATATGGGTTGGGAAAGATGTTGAAATTGATGAAAAGGTCAGGATAATCGGACCTGTGGCCATAGGTGATGGTTCGGTTATTGAACGAGGATGTACACTGGGGAAAAATACGGTTATCGGTGAAAATACGTATTTAGAAAAAAATTCAACAATTAAAGGTTCTGTTATTTTTCCTGACAGCACAATAAAAGACAGCTCATGCTTAAAAGATTGTATTGTAGACTCAGGATGTTGTGTTGAAAAGGGAAGTTTTATTGAAAAAGGTGCAATACTCGGAAGTTCTGTGCAATTAGGCCCTTTTAGTAGAGTAAGATCTAAAAGATCTATATACAACAGCGTAGTAATTTTGCCCGACTCTATTGTAGACTCTGATTATCCCATTGTAACTTAAATTTATCTTTCAAATAAATATGAGGGGTTGAAATGTCTAAATACATCCAAAACATTAGAGGATTAGTTAACATTGAGATTACCAATAAGTTTGCATCACATTTAGGAACCATAATAGGTAATCACGTTGGTCTCGGAAAGAGTGTTGTGGTTGGCAGAGACTTAAATGTTCCCTCACAAATGATCAAAAGATCATTAACCACGGGTTTGATGTCATCTGGCGTGAATGTTATTGATTTTGGGATTGCCCCCATACCGGTTATACATTATGGGATGGACCTTTATGAAGCCAATGTCATGATTACAATAAGCAAATCCCATCTGAGACCCGAAGATATCGATATTAAAATATTAAGTGAACATGAAATTCCTTTAGAACAAAGACATGCTGAAAAAGTGCCCTGGAATCAGATAGGCCAATTAAAATATGTTCATGAATACCAAGAACACTATATAAAAGGAGTTCTTAAACAGATAAATACAGAAATAATTAAAAATAAAGCATTTTTAGTTGTTTTAGACTGTGAAGAAGGCGTTAGCAAACCATTGGTCCCCCAAATATTAGATGAACTGGATTGCGAGACTATTCTTATCAGGTGCAAAGATAGTAAATCTGATATTGATTTTCCAGAACCTAGCCCTAAAAGAATATCATTAATATCTGAGCTTACAACTGCATTAGGTGCTGATATTGGTATTGTACTCGATAACGACCGGGATAGAGTAGTTTTTATTGACCAACATGGGAATATTATCCGAGATCAGACCATATTGAGCATTTTTACTAAATATGCACTTAATAATGCACCAGGGCAGACCATAGTTTCATCCATAGTTGCATCACAATCTTTGGATGAAATAGTGTCAGATAAAGGAGGAAATCTCATAAAAACTTCTGTAAACAGTGTTTTAAGTGAGATAGATGCTAATGATGCAGTTTTTGGAGGAGATGAACCGGACATGTACGTTTTCCCCGAATTTCAGACCTGTTTCGATGCTATTTTTGCAGTTGTGAAAATGCTGGAAATACTGGCCAAGGAAGATACTACTTTATCTAACCTGGCAGGTGGAATAAAAGAGTACAACAGAACCGGTTTCACCATAGAATGCGAACATGAGAAAAAAGATGAAGTTATAGAAGCTTTCATAACCAAATTCGAATCAGGAAATAATATTAATACCATAGATGGTATTCGGGTTGATTTAGAAGAGTCTTTTATATTAATTAGGCCTTCCCGCTTCGAACCGTTGGTAAGAGTTTATATCGAATCTAAAACCGGCCAGAAATTACAAGAATTAACTGAATCTGTGAAGAAAATGATTGAAAATGTTTAGTGATTGAAAATGTTTAGGTCAGTTATAATTCACTTGAAATTAGTTCTAAGGTGAAAATAATTCCTGAATTTTTTTGGATGTGCCCAGATATGAATTCCCCAACCCAAAACAATAATATTTTAGAGTTTTTAAAGGACAAAAATTTAATAGTTGTCTCCAACCGAGGTCCTGTTGAATTTCATAAAAAAAATAGCAAAGTAGAAATGAAACGAGGAGCCGGAGGTCTTGTTTCCACATTACTACCCATTATGGAAACCTTAAATGGTGTCTGGATTGCCAGTGCCATGACTCCGGGTGATGTGGAAGTAGCTAAGCGATTCCCAGATAATAAAGTACCAATCCCAGAAGAAGATCCCCAATTTTGGGTGCCCTTTGTTGTGGTTGACCAGCGCAGATATGAATGTTATTACAGTGTGATAAGCAATCCACTTCTCTGGTTTGTGCAACACTACATGTGGAACAGTCCTTACACCCCCACCATCGATGATAAGATCCATCAATCATGGGAACAGGGTTACAGGTATGTGAATCAGAAATTTGCTGAGAAAGTGTTAAAAGAAAGTAAAAAAAATGAAAAAGAACCACTTATAATGTTACAGGACTATCACTTGTATCTATGTCCTACTTACATTCGAAAGAAATTGAAAGACACATTTCTCAGCCAATTTATCCACATACCATGGCCTCAATCAGAATATTTCAGTATCATACCAGAATACATGCGAAAAGAAATTATTGAAGGACTTCTATCAAACAACCTACTTGGTTTCCATCTCCCACGATATGTAACTAACTTCATGCAAACCTGTGAAGAATACACCGATGAAGTGGATTATGAAAATGGAATAATCTGGCACAATGGACAGGCCACCCATGTGAAGAGTTATCCCATTTCGGTAGACTATGAAGGAATTAAGGAACTGGCACATTCACCAGGAGTACTGGAGAAAGAAAAATTGATAAAAGAAATAAAGGGAGACTATTTTCTTTTCTACCGTACTGACCGGATAGATTTGAGTAAAAATATTATTCGGGGATTCGAAGCTTACGAACTATTCCTGCACAAATATCCCCAGTATCATGGAAAAGTTAAATTCCTGACCACTGGAAAACCCACCCGGCAACAGATTAGGGAATACCATACATACTACTACGATGTTATAGAAATGATAGAGGATATCAATGTTAAATACGCCACGGATGATTGGAAACCCATAGAATGGATATTCAAAGCAGATTATAACCTGGTGGTGGCTGCTTTTAAAAACTATGACTGCTTAATTGTTAATCCCATTGCAGATGGCATGAATATAGTTCCCAAAGAATCTTCCATAGTCAATGAATGTCAAGGATCCGTTATTTTATCAGAAAAAGCAGGGTGTTTTGAAGAACTTAAAGAACACGTTCTGGCAGTTAACCCCTATGATATCAGCCAAACTGCTGAAGCATATCACCAAGCCATACAAATGAGTGAAAAGGAAAGACACGGGCGATTGGATAATTTAAAAGATATCGTGGCCAGGAGAACTATATATCACTGGATCAGTGAACAGTTTGAGGATATAGAAAAAATAAAAAACAGTGACGAGTTTTAAAAAAAGCTTAAGAAAAGATAAATAGAGATGGTTTACGAATAGTAATAAATCTAATTTTTTAATAAATTTTTCTAATTTCTAAATGAACCCTATATTTTTACATCTGATCATTCTCACCCATTGAATTATCACCATCAACAACAGGACACAGAAAGGATTTTTCTATTTGAATCATTGTTTTCCCGATTTTTTCAGGATATGATGAGTGAAGAATAATTGATTTAAAAGTTTAGATATAAATCGGATGACTTATACCCCCCATCAATTAATGGAAATATGTCATTGAAGATGATAACCTAAGGAAATCAAAACTATGAAAATTATGGGCATAGATTTAGCAGGTAAGGTGGATAATCCCACAGGAATATGCGTTTTAAATGCAGATAAAATTAGTGGGTATGAGATTTATCTTGGTACACTGTACAGTGATGAAGAAGTCTTAGAAAAAATCAGTGCAGTGCAACCTTCTTTGATTGTTGTTGATGCACCATTATCCTTACCAAAAGGGCGTTGTTGTCTGGAAAAGGAATGTGAATGTGCAGTTGGAGGACATTTCCGCCAATCAGAACGTGAAATACGTCGTTATGGTTCTGTTCTACCCTTAACATTTACTGGGATGAAGATGCTCACCATGAGGGGTGTTGGTCTGGCCCGGGCTCTTTCAGGGAAATTCCAGTTAAAAGAAACCCACCCCCGCACAGTTCAGAAGATTCTTGGTTGGGAAAATCTAAAAAATGAGTTGGAAAACTATTTTCATCTTCTCCCTGATGCCAGTGAACATGAACTGGACGCTGCAATTGCTGCTTTAACTGGATTTTTTTACTTTAATGATTGTTATAGGGAGTTGGGTTATGTGGATGAGGGGACGATTATCCTTCCTCGGGGAAAAGATTGTTTAGAAAGTTTGGAAAAATTTAAAAAAAGCTAGTTCACATGAATCAGTGCGTAGTATAAATTTTCTTAAAAAAAAATCCAGAATAATGGGAAATGCATTGTAAGAAAAATAAACATAAAATGGAATTTTGCCTGCTGACTAACTCGGCATGGTCATCGGTAGCTAACCATCATTCCTCCATGAGCAACCCTCGTAGCAGGCAGTCTGTCCAGTGCTGGGTTTCTCCTATTCATTGCAGGCGTCGCCTAAGCTTGTAGGAGGACCGTAGGCACAAGTCTATAAAGATATGACATTGAACATGTCTTGATATGTACTTAATCATTTATATCCATTTGTTTTAACAATCAAATGTTTCGAAATTACATCCAAATCGTTTTGAAATATCTTTTTTTGTAAATTTGAGAAATGATAATATTTAATTAATTAATTCATGAAGATAAAATGGATTTAAAAGAAATACAATATCTTGATTTTTGTTAATTCATAACCGGAATTCCAACTGAATAAATCAAATAAGAGGGGGGGTGTCCCCTCCACATTAGTAGAGGGGACAAATGGGGTTAAACATAAAGGGGGGGGGGTAAATCCCTTCTCCACAAAAAAATGGAGAAGGGACAAATAAAGGGGTAAACACGAAATCCAAATAAAAAACCCTCACACAATAAGAGGGGGGGGTTCCCCTCCACACAAATGGTGAAGGGGAAGGGGGTGATCCCTCCACAAAAGGGAGGGGTCAAATTAAAAGGGGGGGGGTTATCCCCTCAAAACGAGGGGATAGAATGGGGTAAACATGACATAGAGTACTCTCCCATAGGTATTACCCTAAACAAAAAATGGAGAATATAATATAACAAGTCAAAAAAAATTGACCCACACTATGACTAAATAAATTATACAGATAAACATAAATGGCCGGCAGCGCTATGAGCTTCCCATAGACTCTCATCCACAGTACAACAACAAAACGCAGGAGGACTTCACTTCTGGGATCGAAACGAGACCAGGTATGGCCCCTCCGCTATGGCCGCCGAACCAAT
>NZ_JACRGA010000017.1 GCF_016217785.1 Methanobacterium sp. | reverse complement strand
TACGTTTATGGTTGTGGTGGTTGGTTTTCCGTTGTTTAGTAGTGTGGTTGCTGTTGTGGCTAGGTATAGGAATTGTGCCATGTTTAGTTTGGTTGTTCCTATGGTTACTGTTGTGGGTAATGCTTTGTTGGCTTCGATGTATTTTTTGATAGTTTCTGCTGCTTCCAGGATTTCTTCAATGGTAAAATTAGAACCAGCAATGGTATCCGAACCTGCTGCACCAGTTTGGTTACTGGGGGTGCTGGTAACATCCTCAGTAGTATTGTTTCCAATTTCGTTCTCTGCTACATTGTTCACATTGTTAGCATTCACATTGTTAGCATTGTTCGCAGTGTCATTTCCACTTGAAATGTTTTCATCTATACTTGTTTCACTGACACTTGCAGTAGTGCTGTTACTGATTTGGATAGTCGTGTTTTCGCTGATGTTACTAATGTTTTGATTTTCGTCGGTGGCGTATATGCCATTGACAGTTAGCAGTGCGGTAAAACATAATAAAAGCATAGCTAAAGACAATTTTCGCTTAATTTTATCGCCTCCGTGTCCAAAATGATCTTATAAATGTATATGATCATCTGGAATTACAATTCCCAAGAAATCGCTTTTTGAAGTCTTTTGGGAATCATTTGGACACTTATTAAAATCAAAATAGCATAATATATAAAATTTTTGATTTAAAAACAATAAACAAACTATCTTAGAGTCATTTTTTCTTTTTAGGACATCCTTAAATGGGATAAAATTTGCATTGTTCTGATCTGCCTTCTCCTTGGGCTTTTTTTAAAATTAAACTCCAATTAAAACGTTTTATGCCATAATAGACTCTATAAAATCTTATTAAAATGTCTTAATGGTATCTATATTGCTGAAACAGATAATCAATCGAAATTCAGATTAAATCACTCTTCCATTATGATTGGCAGCGTTGAGGAATAGTACGCGGATAACCACTCTCCGATCTAAGACTCATTACTGACTAAATTTAGCACTTCAAGAATATTACAGGATAAAAAGACCTTTATGGGGAATGCATTACTCCAACTATATTTTAACCCTCATTTAATCAATATTTAACCTTTAAATTTGATTATATTCTCATATAATCCTAAACTGAGCTAATGGCAATGTTTAAAAATTGACGAATATTATTAAACTATAACAATTACGCTCCCTAACAATTAGCTCCCTAAGTTATCATTATGTACTGTTTATTTTTAATTAGGCTATGTATGAGAAAAAAATTAATTATTTAATCACTAATTCTAATTGCAATCAGCTAATCAAAATTACTTATTCACCTATTAGATCAATAAAGATATGTTAACCAAAAAATAGGTAAAGAAAAAAATTATATATTATATATATGAATTATTTACAATGAATTATTTATATTTTAATTTCAATTAGACAACTTGAGGCTTTATATAAAAGGATGAGTTACTCATTGATCATTTTATATATTATAATTCTCCAAACTAATTGTACTATTGATTTCTACCCTGGTTGATTGATATCATATTTACCATTCCAGGCCGAGAAATAACATTTATAGCTTTAATATTGTGTTCAAGGCTTTAAATAACATTTATATAAGGAGGAATATTAGATGGTAAGAGCATACACTAGAAAAGATTACATACGTAAAATTCCGGGTTCCAGAATTGTTCAATATGACATGGGAAACCTCTCTGGAGAATTTCCTTTAACAGTGAGCTTGGCTCTCAAAGAAAAGGCCCAGCTATCGCATAATGCCCTGGAAGCTGCCAGGATAGCCACCAACCGGTACATGCAACGAAAATCAGGTAGGATGGGTTACCATTTGAAGATAAGGGTTTACCCACACCACATAGTCAGGGAAAACCCCATGGCCACTGGTGCTGGTGCAGACCGTGTTCAGGACGGTATGAGGAAAGCTTTCGGAAAACCAGTAAGCTCCGTGGCCCTGGTGAAAGCAAATCAGAGGGTTTTAACTATAAAAACCAACAAGAAGAATTTCATTGACGCTAAAGAAGCCCTCAGAAGAGCTGCTATGAAATTCCCAGTCTCTTGTAGGATAGTCATTGATGAAGGAGCAGAATTAGTTAAATAAATAGAATTAAACCAATTAATCTCAATAAAATCCTGAGTGGTGTATGAGCATGGAGTATGTCGAATTTTTCGAGGAACTAAAAAAGGAAGATGTGGACATAGCTGGTGGAAAGGGAGCTAACCTGGGAGAACTGACCCAAGCAGGGATACCAGTTCCCCCGGGATTTGTGATAACATCAGCTACCTACCAGAAGTTCATGGATGAAACTGGAATCACCCAGGAAATACTGGACATTCTTGATGCACTGGATGTTAACAACAACAAAGAACTTCAGGAATCAGCCCGGAAAATAAAAAAAATCATCATCGGGACGGAAATACCTGCTGAGATCAGTAGTATTATTCTTGAAGCATACAATGCACTTTGTCATCGTATAGGAAAAGAAAACGCTTTTGTTGCTGTGAGATCATCCGCAACTGCTGAGGACCTTCCAGAAGCATCTTTCGCAGGCCAGCAGGACACCTATCTCAATGTGAAAGGTCCGGAAGATATGATAAAATACGTCCGGGAATGCTGGGCTTCTCTATTCGGTGCCAGAGCTATTTTTTATCGGGAAGAAAACAACTTCGATCACTCTAAGGTGTATATAGCAGTCGTGGTTCAGGAAATGGTGGATGCCGAGAAAGCTGGTGTAATGTTTACAGTACACCCCTCCACTGGAGAAGAAAAAATCCTCATAGAAGGAGCATGGGGTTTGGGAGAAGGAGTGGTATCGGGAACTGTAACCCCTGACACCTACTGGATGGATAAAGCCACCGGTGAAATTCTGGAGAAACAGGTCAGTGAGAAAAAGACCATGTTCCAGAAAAAATCCGAAAATGGTCAGACAGTACAGGTACCGGTCCCTGAGGATCTTAAAACCAAACAGGTTTTAAATGAAACTGAACTCGCACAACTGGTTGAACTGGGGAAGAAAATTCAGCAACACTACCAGTTTCCACAGGACACAGAATGGGCCATTGAAAATGGTAAAATCTTCATGCTACAGTCCAGACCCGTAACCACCCTCGACATGGGTAATGCAGAAGGAGCGACTTTTGAAGGAGGTGAACGGACCGTAATCACCAAAGGATTGGGTGCCAGTCCAGGAATGGCCGCAGGAACAGTTAAAATCATAAATAGCACTGATGAACTGGATAAGGTCCAGGAAGGAGACATTCTGGTCACGGTGATGACCACTCCAGACATGGTACCAGCAATGAAAAGGGCCAATGGAATTATCACCGATGAAGGCGGAGTAACCTGCCACGCAGCCATTGTATCCCGTGAACTGGGAATACCCTGTGTAGTGGGAACCGGCGATGCCACATCAATCATTCCAGAAAACAGCCAGGTAACCCTGGATGGTAACAAGGGAATGGTATGGGAAGGAAAACTGGTGGACACCGAGAAGAAACAGGAAACAACCCAGGAACCCACTGTGGTGTTACAAGCACCCCTCACAGTCACTGAGGTTAAGGTTAACGTGAGTATGTCCGAAGCAGCCAAAAAAGCCGCTGCAACTGGTGCAGATGGAGTGGGACTCCTCAGAACCGAACACATGATGCTCACCACCGGAGTGCACCCCAAAAAATACATCCAGGAAGGTAATGAAGGAGAACTGGTCCGAGTACTGGTGGAAAACATACTTAAAGTAGCAGACAGCTTCTACCCTAAACCAGTATGGTACCGTACCCTGGACGCCCCCACCGATGAATTCCAATCACTTGATGGTGGAGAAAACGAACCATATGAACACAACCCCATGCTGGGATGGAGAGGAATACGCCGGGAACTGGATGAACCAGAAATTCTACTGGCCGAATTCAAGGCCATTAAAAAACTCCACGAACAGGGATACACTAACATTGGAATCATGTTACCACTGGTACAGCACCCCGATGAGTTAAGAGAGGCTAAAAAAGTTGCAAGAAAAGCGGGTCTTAAACCCCAGAAAAATATTGAATTCGGGATCATGGTGGAAACACCAGCCGCAGCACTGACCATTGAAGACTTCATAGCCGAGGGTATTGATTTTGTAAGTTTCGGAACTAACGATCTAACCCAGTACACTCTGGCCATCGACCGAAACAATGAAAATGTGGCAGATCTTTACACCGAAAGCCACCCTGCAGTTTTAAAACTCATTGAAAGGGTCATTGTGGAGTGTAACAAGGCAGGGGTAAAAACCAGTATCTGTGGACAGGCAGGAAGCATACCTGCAATTGTGGAAAAACTGGTGGAACTGGGCATAACCTCTGTATCAGCCAACACCGATGCTGTGGCTACAGTACGTGAAACTGTAGCCCGAGTAGAGCAGAAACTCCTCCTCAAAGCCGCCAGGAAGATGATGCAGGAATAAACCCCTCACATTTTTTTATTTTAAAACTATTTACTTTATTTTAAAGAATATATTTATTTTTTAAGGGATGGAAATGGAAGACAAGGGAATACCCAAAGAGCAGATATACCAAATGCTCAGGAAATACAAGGAAAAAGACCTCACACATCGTTCAGGCAGAATACTGGGATCCATGTGCACCTGCCCCCACCCTGTTGGAGTAAGGGCCTATTCCATGTTTCTCGAATCGAACCTGGGAGATCCAGGACTCTTTCCAGGAACCAAAGCCCTGGAAGATGAGGTAATCGCCATGCTTGGCGGATTACTGGGGAAAAAAGACGTCCATGGGCATGTTATTACAGGAGGAACGGAAGCCAACCTCATGGCCATGAGAGCTGCTCGTAACACGAGAAACTTGAAACATCCTGAGATCATAGTCCCTAGATCCGCACACTTCTCCTTCAAAAAAGCAGCAGACATGCTATGTCTGGATTTGAAAATGGCCGACCTGGATGAGAATTACCGGATGGATATCTCCTCAGTGGAGGAACTGATTTCAGATAATACGGTGGCCATTGTGGGAGTGGCAGGAACCACAGAACTTGGGAAAATAGATCCAATAGAAGATCTTTCCAGAATTTGCCTGGAGCAAAATATCTATCTCCATGTGGATGCTGCTTTTGGTGGTTACAGCATACCATTCCTGAAAGAAGCAGGATATGATTTACCTGAATTCGATTTCAGCCTGCCTGGAGTTTCATCCATAACCATAGACCCTCATAAGATGGGTCTTGCCCCGATCCCCACGGGTGGAATTCTTTTCAGGAAACACGAGTACCTGGAAGCAATAGCTGTTGAAACACCATACCTCACTGAGGATCTCCAGTCCACAGTGGTGGGCACCCGCACAGGTGCAGCCACAGCAGCTACATGGGCCTTATTAAAACACCTGGGCCGGGAAGGATACCGGGAAGTTGCCACTAACTGCATGGAAATTACCCATAAACTGGCTGAAGGTGTTAAAGAAGCAGGATTTGAACTGGCAACTACGCCAGAACTGAACATTGTTCCATTTTATTCACCTGACATTCCAGTAAAAGAAATTGCCCGAAGACTTGAGGCTAAAGGTTGGGCAGTGTCATTGGCATCATACCCCAGGGCCATAAGGATCATTGTTATGCCTCATTTGAAACTGGAACATATTGAAATGTTTATCAATGATTTAAATGAAATTTGATTTTAAATTCCTTTTATTTTAATTTTCTATTTTTGAATTCTTCCCTAAGTGCAATCTATGCAATGGGCAGGTTTTCTAGGGAGGTATTGATAGTTACAATATCATCCATTTCTACTGGTTCTTAATGGATCATCCAAAAATGGCTAATTAACTGTAAAAATAAAACCTAAAACTATTGGATAATTAATCCTGTTAATTAATAGGACATACCATCCACTTTCAGGGCAAATTCATTGGCATGGGTTTTGGTAGTTCCATAATCTTCATAGGTATAAGTTTCATAAAGTATGGCTGGGATGCCGGACTGTATTAGGGGAACAGTGATATATGATGGGCTTGTTTGGCTGGGTGGTGAAAAGTATGCCAACCATGATATTCCATTTTTAATATTACGAGCAAATGATTCGGAAGAAGTTCCAGAAATCGGGCTAAAGACGAATCGGGTATAAGCCCAATTCCCTACATTGGAATGTATATCAATGGCTAGTCGGAATCTTTGATTTATTATATCAGGTACTGCAAATTTATTGGCTAATAATTGACCATTCATCCTACCTTTTTCATAATCGCCAGCATCCCGGGTCACAGTAACCTTATAGATATAGTAACAGTAGTTTAGGGAATTATCATAGCCACTGATGGATTCCGTCATTGCCTGATGCGAAGCTTGTTCAATGGGATGCACTCCCACAATATACGCGATTTTAACCGGTGACATAAGATTACCGTAGGGTCCTATTTTTACTACTTCCCCATAATCAGTACTTCCCAAAAGACTAATAGATTTCCAGCTTTTCACATAAACATCTGCAGGTAATTGCTGGTGATTTTTATAATAATCCATTATCTGGCTGTAAATATAGACTTGTGAATGGAAACTAACTTTCCCGAGGCCGGTAAGACCATGAGATGGGGCCTGTCTGTTGGTGTTCATGTAGTTTATTATCCGACTGGCAAAGTCAATGTATTCAACTTTTAACATGGATCCGCTGTTCATCTGCTCATAACTGGCTGAAGGCAATGAGAATTCTTCAAATAAGATGGGCTGATTAAGGCTACTATTTATCTGCATCACACTTGAAGTTAGTAGATATAAAAATTGGGAAATATTTATCAAGACACCTGCAACCTCAGCAGATTCCGGTAGAGACTTGTAGATTTCAAAGTTATTTTTCACATGAGTGGCAGTTTCAGCCACCTGATCTAAATTAAAAGTGATGTTGATTCCCGTAGTGGGTATATTAGAACTGCTCCATGGTTTTAAAGCAATGTTTGAGGGTAGAACATTATTTGAATTGTAATATCCGAGAATACGACTATATAAGTAGATTTGTGATTGGTAGCTAATTTTTCCGAGGCCTATATATCCGTAGGGTGGTGCTTGGTGGTTGTTGTCCATGTGGTTGCTGATTCTCTGTGCGAAGTCTATGTAGTCGGCTAGGGTCATGATTCCCGAATTCATAGATTCTTCGTTGTAACCCGGTTTTTCATCATTTTGTAGTAAAATAGGGTTGTTATTCTTGTTTTTTAGTTGTGCAGTGGCTTGTACTGCCAAGTGAAGATATTGTGCAGTGTATATGGTAATTCCATTTAGGGTTATGGTATTAGGTATGGTTTTAGTTGCTTCTATGATGTTTTTTAATTCTAAAGATGCTATGGCTATTTGTGTTGGTGTGAAAGTTACTGGTGGTGTGTACAGTATGGGTATATTACTGGTGCTCCATGATTTAACAGCTATAGATGGGGGTAGACTCCCAGTACTGTTGTAGATAGTTAGAACTCGTGTGAATAGATAGACTTGTGATTGATAACTGATTTTTCCCAATCCGATGAAGCCGTAAGGTGGTGCCTGATGATTGTCATTCATGTGGTTGGTGATTCTTTGTGCGAAATCAACATAATCTGCCAGGGTCATGGTACCGGTGCGGAGTGATTCTTCAGTGTATCCTGGTTTTTCATCATTCTGCAGCAAAATAGGATTATTGCTCTTATTCTTTAATTGCACAGTAGCCTGCGTAGCTAAATGCAGGAATTGAGCAGTGTAAACAGTGATTCCATTAACAGTAACAGTATTTGGTATGGATTTGGTTGTTTCAATGGTTTTTTGTAACGCTACAGCAGCAGTAACAATCTGCTCCGGCGTGAAAGTAACCGGAGGCGTGTACAATATAGGAATATTCGAGGTGGCAAATGGTTTAACAGTTACGTATAAGGGTAAGCTGCCTGTGCTATTGTAGATGCTTAAAATTCGTGTGAATAGATAGACTTGTGATTGATAACTGATTTTTCCCAATCCGATGAAGCCGTAAGGTGGTGCCTGATGATTGTTATTCATGTGGTTGGTGATTCTTTGTGCGAAATCAACATAATCTGCCAGGGTCATGGTACCGGTGCGGAGTGATTCTTCAGTGTATCCTGGTTTTTCATCATTTTGTAGTAAAATAGGGTTGTTATTGTTGTTTTTTAGTTGGTTGGTGTCTTGTGTGGCTAGGTGCAGGAAGTGTGCAGTGTATATGGTAATTCCATTTACAGTAACAGTATTTGGTATGGTTTTGGTTGTTTCTATGGTTTTTTGTAACGCTACAGCAGCAACAACGATCTGTTCTGGTGTGAAAGTAACTGGAGGCGTGTATAGTATGGGTATGTTATTAGCGCTCCATGGTTTCATGGTTACATAGGTTGGTAAACTTCC